>JAKITW010000040.1 GCA_021647905.1 Desulfobacterales bacterium
TGCCGAAGTTGTTTCAATTTCCGTTTTTGCCGTCACGGCTGCGGCTCAGGGTCCGCTACACCGTTCGGTATAAGAAAACCCCTTTCCCGGTCCAACCTCAAACGTATGGGGTTTACCGAAACCTTACGAAAAAACAACGCATCATGATAAATGAATCACCTGTAATGAGCAACGACTTTACAAAAAAATCCTTTGTGTGGTAAAGAGTCAGGGGCGTATAGTGTGCAACCGTACCACCTGTAACCGCTTGTCAAGCTCAGAGAGTTTTCTGGTACTCACAACCTTTGCCTTGTGGTTGGTGAATGTGGCAGCGACTGCCGCTCTTTTCGGGGTATGATTCGGAATAGACTGACCTGATTGCCCCCTTTATTTATTTTCGTATTTTAGGATCGTGCATAGTGACGGAACTGATCACGCGGTTTACCACCTGGCTGGCCGTGGAAAGGGGCTATTCCCCCCATACCGTGGCCGGCTACCAGCGGGACCTTAAGGAGTTTGCCGGGTTTGCCGGGCCGGACATTGAGGTCGCCACGATTGATCCCCTCATGGTGCGGGCCTATGTCTTTGAGCTGAACAGTCGCAACCAGGCATCTTCGGTGGCCCGCAAGTTGTCGGCCCTGCGCACTTTTTTTCGTTATCTGCTCCGTAACCGGATCGTGGCCCACGATCCGGTTGCCGCCATTGCCAGGCCCAAGCAGGCAAAGCACATGCCGGTGTTTCTTACGGTTGACGAGGTGTTTTCCCTGATAGAGGCCCCGGGCAAGGAGGATACCTTCGCGGTCCGGGATACCGCGATCCTGGAGTTGTTGTACTCCACCGGCATGCGGGTGGCCGAGCTGGCCTCTGGTAATCTCGCTGACCTTGATCTTGAAACCGGAATGGTCCGGGTGACCGGCAAGGGCCGGCGGCAGCGGTTGGTGCCCATGGGGAGGCCGGCCATGGAGGCACTGCAGGCCTATTTCCCCCAGCGCCGGGAACTCCTGGCCGCCTGCGCCCGCCGTAATGGAAACCCGGCCAGGGACGCGGTGTTCCTTAATAACCGCGGCAGCAGATTGACCACTCGCAGTATTGAGCGGCTGGTGAGCATGTATGCCCGCCGGGCCGGGATCGCCGCCCGGGTGTCCCCCCATGCCCTGCGCCATTCCTTTGCCACCCATCTGCTGGAGATGGGTGCGGATCTACGTTCGGTGCAGGAACTGCTCGGCCATGCCAGCCTGTCCACCACTCAGAAGTACACCCACCTGAACATGGATCACCTGATGGAGGTGTACGACCGCTCCCACCCCAAGGCACGCAAGGGTAAATCCTTGCGGATGTCATAGAAAAGGGCAGGGGGGCTGGATAAAAGCAAGGAGAAAAAAGTGAAGATGCGATCAACAACAATAATCACTGTTCGCCATAAGGGTGAGGTGGTGGTGGCCGGTGACGGCCAGGTCACCCTGGGCAACACCGTGGTCAAGCATGCGGCCCGCAAGGTGCGGCGGCTCTATAACGGCGAAGTGATCACCGGGTTTGCCGGATCCACTGCCGATGCCTTTACCCTTTTTGAGCGGCTGGAAAAGAAGCTTGAGCAGTACAAGGGCAATCTGATGCGGGCCGCGGTGGAGCTGTCCATGGACTGGCGGACCGACAGGATGCTGCGCCGGCTTGAGGCCTTTCTGGTGGCAGTGGACCAGAAAGACTCCCTGTTGTTGAGCGGCAACGGTGATGTTATTGAGCCTGATGACGGAATCCTGGCCATTGGTTCCGGCGGCCCCTTTGCCCTGGCCGCGGCCAGGGGGCTTGTCCAGCACAGCGATCTGGACGCCGAGGCCATCTGCCGGGCGGCCATGGAGATCGCCGGTTCAATCTGCATCTACACCAACCGGGAAATCACCCTGGAAAAACTGTAATTTAAGTAAAGATGCACTCGTAGAAACGAAAATATTTACCGCAGAGTACGCAGAGGGCGCGAAGAAGAGCAAATTATTACAAGTGATTAACTCTGTGCCCTCTGCGCCCTCTGCGGTAAATTCAGACTTTTGCGACTTGATCAATAAAGATGAACTCGTAACAACCCGAAAGGCTTCAAATGCCACCCAATAAAATCAACAAGTTACAAGACGAATCACGTCCGTCGAGCGGGTTGTTGCGAGACCGACAATAAAAGGATGACATGAAAAGTAACAGTCAGATGAATTCATTGACCCCGAAAGAGATTGTCCGGGAACTGGATAAGTATATCATCGGCCAGGATCAGGCCAAGCGGTCAGTGGCCGTGGCCCTGCGCAACCGCTGGCGGCGACAGCAGGTCCAGCCCCCGTTGCGGGACGAGATAGCCCCTAAAAATATCATCATGATCGGCCCCACCGGGGTGGGAAAGACCGAGATCGCCCGGCGGTTGGCCGCCCTGGCCCAGTCGCCGTTTTTAAAGATCGAGGCGAGCAAATTCACCGAGATCGGCTATGTGGGCCGGGACGTGGAGTCGATGATCCGCGATTTGACCGAACTGGCGGTAAACATGGTGAAAAAGGAGGAACGGGAGGCGGTTGAGCAGCAGGCCAAGGAACTGGCCGAGGAACGGATGCTTGATCTGCTTCTGCCGCCTTCGTCGCCGCCGGGGAGCAGCATGTTTACCCGCCCCGGAGAGACGCCCGCCTTGAAACCGGATGCCGTCCCCGGCCCGGATGCAACCCGGGAACGCTTCCGGACCATGCTCCGGCAGGGCAAGCTGGATGAGCGTGAAGTGGAAATGGATGTGGCCGCGGCCTCACCTTCGCCCATGGTGGAGGTGTTTTCCAATGCCGGAACCGGGATGGAGGATATAGAGTCCAATCTCCGGGACGCCTTCAGCCGGATTTTCCCCCAGAAGAGCAAGACCCGCAAGGTCAAGGTGCCCGAGGCGATGAAGCTGCTGGCCATGGAAGAGGCGGAAAAACTCATTGACCGGGACCGGGTGATCTCCCTGGCCATCCAGCGTACCGAACAGTCAGGGATTATTTTTCTGGACGAGATCGACAAAATCGCCTCGCCGGAAGGGGGCGGGCACGGTCCCGAGGTCTCCCGGGAAGGGGTGCAGCGCGACCTTCTTCCCATTGTCGAGGGCGCTACCGTGGGTACCAAGTACGGCATGGTCCGGACCGACCATATCCTGTTCATTGCCAGCGGCGCCTTTCATCTCTGCAAACCATCGGACCTTGTCCCGGAACTGCAGGGCCGTTTTCCGATCCGGGTGGAACTGAACGGTCTGGGCGAAGATGAGTTCTACAGGATTCTTACCGAGCCGCGGAACGCCCTGATCAAACAGTATGTGGCCTTGATGGCCACTGAAAATATTGCCTTGCGGTTCAGTGACGAGACCATCCGGGAGATGGCCCGCCTGGCGGCCGAGGTGAATCGCAATACCGAGGACATCGGTGCCCGCCGGCTGCATACGATCATGGAGCGGGTCCTGGAGAAGCTCTCCTTTGACGCCTCGGACCTGGAAGAGGAAACCTTTGCGGTCACGGCCGGGTATGTGCGGGAACAAGTGGCGGATATTGCCAGGGACGAGGATCTGAGCCGATTCGTGTTGTAACCCGGCTCAAGGCGATCAGCGCGCGGGGATGAAGAAAAAACAGAAGAGGCGAGGGATTCATGGAGTACATAGAACCGGATTTGAAGTATTGCCCCCAATGTGATGACGAGTACCGTTCCGAAATCGAGCGGTGTGCCGCCTGCGGGGTGGAGTTGATCTCCGGCCGGGAGCAGCTCGACCGGCTGGCGGCACAGCGGCAACGCCTTGAGGGACGCAGCATGGAACTGCGGGCCGACGACAATCTGGTCAGCCTCCGCAGCGGCCCCCTGGCGGAGATCAAATACCTGGAGGGACTGTTGCAGGCAAAACGGATCGCCACCCTGATTGTTGCAGATGACGATTCCTGCGGCCAGGGCTGCTGCGCCTCCTCCTTTTACCTGCAGGCGCGGCAGGAGGATGCCCGGGAGGCCCAGGCCGTGCTGAACCGGGATTTCCGGGCCAGTACCGGACTTGACGCCCACGACATCAGCCATAGCGATGCCCTGTTCAATCCCCGGGCCGGCGCTGCCACCTGTCCGGCCTGCGGCTTTGTCTTTGCCACTACTACTACCACTGCCAATTGCCCGGACTGTGGACTCTGCCTTGGTTGAGACAATGGTCAGGCAGGGAAGAGTCAAGGACATATCCGGGATACGGCGCTGGCTGATACGGAACATGGAACAGGGAGATTGATGGATAACAAGGAACCGGTGCTGGTCATCGGGGCCGGGCCGGCAGGGCTGGCCGCGGCTTTTCAGTGTACCCGCCGGAGCAGGAGGGTCCGGGTCCTGGAGGCTGCCGACCGGGTCGGGGGCATCTCCCGGACCGAGGAATACAAGGGGTATCTTTTTGATATCGGCGGCCACCGTTTTTTCACCAAGATCAAGCGGATCGACCGTCTCTGGCGCGAGATGCTCGGCAATGACTTTATCCGGGTCGCCCGGATGTCCCGGATCTATTACCAGGGCCGTTTTTTCAACTATCCCCTGGAATGCGCCAATGCGCTTATCAATCTCGGCCTGATCGAGAGCGTGCTCATCGTCTTAAGCTATCTCCGGGCCCAGCTCAAAACCAGGGGGGAAGAGGATACCTTTGAGCAGTGGGTTTGCAACCGTTTCGGCCGGCGGCTCTATGCCACCTTTTTCAAGACCTATACCGAAAAGGTCTGGGGAATCCCCTGCCACGAGATCCGGGCCGACTGGGCCGCCCAGCGGATCAAGGGGTTGTCGCTGACCGTGGCCCTGGCCAATGCCCTGTTCGGCGGCCGTAATACAAAAAGCCTTATTGATGCCTTTGATTACCCGGTCCGTGGACCGGGCCTGATGTGGCAGCGTTTTCAGGAGGCAATCGAGGCGGCCGACGGTGAGGTGCGGCTCAACACCGAGGTGGTTCGACTGGAGCATGACCAGGGGCGGGTCGGCATGGTTGTCAGCCGTTGTCAGGGCAAGACCCGGCGGTTCTCCGTTGAGCAGGTTATTTCCAGTATCCCGGTTACCAGGCTGGTACAGCTTCTCGACCCCCCTCCGCCGGAGCCGGTGCTTGCCGCGGCCAGGGGGCTCAGCTACCGTGCCTTTTTGATCGTCTGCCTGATCGTTGACCGGGCCGACCTTTTTCCGGACCAGTGGATCTATGTCCACAGTTCAGAGGTCCGGGTCGGCCGGATCCAGAACTTTAAGAACTGGAGCGCGGCCATGGTGCCTGATCCCGGAACCACCAGTGTGGGGATGGAGTATTTTTGCAACCAGGGCGACGATACCTGGGACATGGCTGACAATGATCTGATTCGGCTGGCCGCGGCCGAACTGGGCTTCCTCGGCCTGGCTGAACCGGGTGAGGTGGTGGACGGCTGCGTGATCCGGCAGCCCGGGGCCTACCCGGTCTATGACCGTGACTATCGCCAACACCTGGCTGTTATCCGCCAGTATCTCGCCGGCTTTGCCAACCTCCAGACCGTGGGCCGCAACGGCACCCATCGCTATAATAACATGGATCATTCGATGCAGAGCGGGCTCCTGGCCGCGGAGAATCTGGAAGGGGCCGGTCATGATCTATGGGTGGTGGATGAAGACGATGAGTATCTGGAACAGGAACAGCGCCCCGACAGGCCGGAATCAGACTCGATCAGGCTCTTGAACCTGACCTTTGCCCGGATGGACAAGGTGGCCATCGCCTCTGCCGTGGGTACGGTCTGCGGCCTGCTGGTCTTTACGGCGACCATCTGGATCATCAGCCGGGGCGGTGATCCGACCGGGTCGCATCTGCGGCTGCTGTCCCAGTATTTCATCGGTTACACCGTTTCAATGCAAGGCGCCTTTATCGCCTTTGCCTACACCTTTTTCTGGACCTTTTTATTTGCCTGGCTTTTTGCCTATATCCGCAATTTTATTCTGGCCCTTTACCTGTTTCATATCAGGAAAAAGACCGAGTTGTTGACCTTAAAGGATTTTTTTGATCATCTCTAATGTCCGGTCAAGGGGCGGAGTTTGTAGCGATACCGAATATTCCGCGGGCCGCGGCCGGGAGGAGATCATGGAAGAGAACGAAATCATGGCAGGGGAAGACGAAAAACTGTTCAGCGGGGTGCTGTTGCTCAATGCCAAGGTCATGGGGCTGGCACTGGGGGTGATCTGTGCCCTTGGCCTGTTCGTGGCCACCAACTGGCTGGTGATCAAGGGCGGCCCGCGGGTGGGCCCGCACCTCCAACTCCTGAGCCAGTATTTTATCGGCTACCGGGTGACCTTTGCCGGCAGCCTGATCGGCGCGGGCTACGGTTTTGCGGTGGGAACCCTGGCCGGGGCAATGATCGGCTGGATCTATAACCGGATCGTTGCCTTCAGGAGATGACCGGCGCGCCGGTCACCACCTGCTGTTTTTCTTTCTCCGCCCGTTCAGGGTGACTGGTTTTTTTTCATAGAGGATCGCCCGGTATCCCAGGATGGAGTTGACTTCGGAGCTGAACCCGCTGCACGGCTTGATGGTAAAATCCTCGGGAACCGTGATATCCACTTCGCCCCGGCCGGGATAATGGATGGTCAGCAGGACCGGGCAGGAGCCATGGAAGCGGTAGAACAGTTTTTTTAACTCCGTCAGTTTCGGGCGGGAGGCCTGCTCCGGATGAATTATGATCCGGGCGCCGGCAGTGTATTTGCCCCGGGCCTCCTCCAGGGTATCGATGCTGTCGGCAATGATCTTGTTGCCCCGTTCATCCTTTTTGACCGTGCCCTGAACGATCAGCGGTGTATCGCTCCGGAACAGATGCACGCTGCGGGCAAACACCTCCGGAAAGACAACCACCTCGATGGTGCCGGCAATGTCCTCCAGGGTGATAAATCCCATCCGGTCGCCTTTTTTGCTTTTATGCTCCTTGAGTTCCCGGATCAGGCCGCCGATCCGGACCGGTTGGCTGTCGGAGATTTCGGCCAGGCCGATGATCTCAAGGTCGGTCACCGCCTTGATCTCGTCGCGGAAATTATCCAGCGGATGGCCGGTGATATAAAAGCCCACGGTCTCCTTTTCAAAGGCCAGCCGGTCCTGTTCGTTCCATTCCGGGATGTCGGGCAAATCAATGGCCGTGACGCCGGGGCTGTCGCTTGTCTCCATCACTGTAAAAAGAGATATCTGGCCGCTCAAGCGGTCGCGTTGGGCGGCCTGGGCCTGTTCCAGGGCCTGGTCGAGGATGGCGAAGAACTGGGCCCGCTTGCCCTTGAGCGAATCAAAGGCCCCGGCCTTGATCAGGCTCTCGATGACCCGGCGGTTGACCCGGCGGAGATCGACCCGGGAGCAGAAGTCGGCCAGCGATTGAAAGGCCCCTTCCCGGGCCCGCTCCTCGATGATCGAGTCAAGGGCCGCCTGGCCCACGTTCTTCACCGCGGCCAGGCCGAAGCGGATCCGGTCGTTGATCACCGTGAAGTCCTTGGCGCTTTCATTGATATCCGGGGGCAGCACCTCGATGTCGCGGTCCTTGCACTCGTTGATGTAGAGGACCACCTTGTCGGTGTTGTTCACATCGCAGGAGAGCAGGGCGGCCATGAACTGGGCCGGATAGTGGGCCTTGAGATAGGCGGTCTGGTAGGCGATCAGGGCATAGGCGGCGCTGTGCGACTTGTTGAAGCCATAGCCGGCGAATTTGGCCATCAGGTCGAAGATGTGTTCCGCCTTGTCAACGGGAACGCGGTTGGCCGCGGCCCCGGCCATGAATTTTGCCCTTTCCTTCTCCATTACCGCGGGGATCTTCTTGCCCATGGCCCGGCGGAGGATATCGGCATCGCCCAGGGAATAACTGGCCAGGACATTGGCGATCTTCATCACCTGTTCCTGATAGACGATCACCCCGTAGGTCTCTTCCAGGACCGGTTTGAGCTGGGGCAGGGGATAGGTCACCGGTATCTTGCCGTGTTTGCCGTCGACAAAGGTGCCGAGCATGCCGCTTTCCATCGGGCCCGGGCGATAGAGGGCAACCAGGGCGATGAGATCGGAGAAGATCTCGGGCTGCATGCTGGTCAACAGGCTGCGCATTCCAGAGCTTTCCAGCTGAAAGACCCCCAGGGCATCGCCCCGGCAGAGCAGGTCATAGGTCTTGAGGTCGTCCAGGGGAAGGGCGTTGATTTCAAGCCGGCGGCCGATATCCGCCTCGATCAGTTTGAGGGCCCGGTCGATCACGGTCAGGGTCTTCAGACCGAGGAAGTCGAACTTGATCAGCCCGGTCAGCTCGGTGTACTTCATGTCGTACTGGGTAAGGACCTCGTCCTTCTGGCCCTTGCACAGGGGCAGGTATTCCATCATCGGTCGCGGCGAGATCACCACCCCGGCGGCATGGGTCGAGGTGTGCCGGGCCAGTCCCTCCAAGACCCGGGCCACCTCCACCAGCTCCGCCACCGCGGGGTCATGCTTCATCGCGTCCCGGAGACGGGGCTCCTGCTCAATGGCCGCCTTGATCGTGATCTTGAGCTGTTCCGGGATCAGTTTGGCTATCCGGTCCACGTCGCCGTAGGGCATGGCCAGGGCCCGGCCCACGTCGCGGATTACCGCCCGGGCCTTCATGGTTCCATAGGTGATGATCTGGGCTACATTGGCGGCGCCGCCGTATTTTTCCTGCACATACTGGAGCACCTCGCCCCGCCGGTCCTGGCAGAAGTCAACGTCAAAATCCGGCATGCTTTTTCGTTCGATATTGAGAAAACGTTCAAAGATCAGCCCATAGGGAATGGGATCGATATCTGTAATTTTAAGGCAATAGGCCGCCAGGCTGCCAGCCCCCGAGCCCCGGCCCGGTCCCACCGGGATGCCCCGGCCCTTTGCCCAGTTGATGAAGTCGGCCACGATCAGGAAGTAGCCGGGAAAACCCATGGTCCTGATCACCTCGATCTCGTGGTTCAACCGCTGCTGGTAAATCTTCTCCGACTCCGGGGGCAGCCCGCCATGTTCCCGGATAAAGGCCAGCCGTTCCTTGAGACCTTGCCGGGCCTGTTTTTCGAACAGGCTGTCCAGGCTCTCTCCCTCGGGCACCGGAAAGATCGGGAAATGGTGTTCGCCGAACTCAAGCTCCAGGTTGCAGCGTTCGGCCACTTCCAGGGTGGTGTTTATTGCCTCCGGACAGAAGGCAAAGCCTTTGCCCATCTCCTCCGGTGACTTGAAATAGAGTTCGTCGGTGGAGAACTTGAACCGGTTGTCGTCATGGATGGTCTTGCCGGTCTGGACACAGAGGAGTACCTCGTGGGCATGGGACTCCCGGCGGTTGAGATAATGGCAGTCATTGGTGGCCACCAGCTTGACGTTCATTTCCGCGGCCAGTTGAACCAGGCCGGTGTTGACCGCGGTCTGTTCCGGGATCCCGCTTTCCTGTAGTTCGAAGTAGAGCCGGTCGCCGAAGAGATCCTGGTAGAAGCGGGCCGCTTGACGGGCGGATTTGAGGTCGCCCCTGGCGATCAGGTAGGGGATCTCGCCGTGCAGACAGGCGGTGAGGGCGATCAGCCCCCCATGGTATCGGCCGAGCAGTTCCTTGTCGATCCGGGGTTTGTAATGGAAACCTTCCAACTGGGCAATGCTGGTCAGCTTGAGCAGGTTCTGATACCCGGTCCGGTCCATGGCCAGAAGCACGAGGTGGAAGGCCGCCTCGCCGGACCGTTTGGCGCTCCGGTCGAAACGGTCGGTGGGCGCGATATAGAACTCGCAGCCGATGATCGGCTTGATCCCCGCCTTTCTGGCCTTGACATAGAACTCCAGGGCGCCGTGCATGGCGCCATGGTCGGTGATTGCCACTGTGTCCATCCCGAACTCCTTGCACTTGTCAAGCAGGTCGTCGAGCCGGATGGCGCCGTCCAGCAGGCTGTACTGGGTGTGGACGTGGAGGTGGACGAAGTCGGCGGTGCGGGCCTCGGGCATGGTGGTTGTTCCCTGGGTGGAAGTCGGTTGCGGACGTGATTGCTAACGGTAAGCAGATGATAAGCGGTCTGTCCGCACCCCGGAAAATCAGGGGGGGGACGATGGCCGGGTGCGTTGACAACGGATCTATTCTACACACTGGGCAAGACTTTTCAATTGCAAAATCGGGGATTGACAAGCCGGACTGAGCAGTAACTATTTTTTGATAAAACTTTTTGATATTTAGATGGTTATCTGTTACAAAACACAAAGCTATATTTTCAATAACTTTCCAGAACTACTGTCCGGGCCCTGGACCTGCCGCTCTGGTTTTGGCGGATAAACAGTTTGTTCTTTACCTGCCCGGAAAGATCATTAAATAAATCAGGTGTCGCTATATAACGAACCAGGTATCGTCATAACAAATTTCAGAGATCTCCACGGGGCGGAATCATGAGAAGAAAAGTGCAACTGTTGTTTGACGGGTTGGGTTTCTTTCGGAAAATGGCCCTGGGCCTGTCAGTGCTGTTTCTTTTGGTCGGCTGCGCATCGACCCAGTCCTCGAAAAATTCAACATCCATTATCGCCGGCCCGGAGACGACCTTTGAGAGGACGACGCTCTCGAAGAGTGAAGCCGAGTATCCCTTTAATATCTTTCCGAGATACCGCCTTGCCGCCAGTGATGTGCTTGACGTTCTCTTCCAGATTCGTACCTGGACCAAGCAGGATGAGTTCCTGCTGCAGGTGGATCATGTCATAAACGTCAAGTCGCCCAGCACCCCGGAACTGGATGAACAGCAGCAGGTGCGGCCGGACGGGACGATCACCCTGCCCTATATCGGCGAAAAGTACGTGGTCGGCAAGACGGTCGGCGAACTGACCAAGGAACTCCGGCAGGATTTCAGCACCATTCTCCAGGAGCCGGACATCTACGTCGTGGTTCCTAACTTCCGGGAGAGTATCAAGGAGTTGAAGGCCGACCTCCATACCGCGCCCCGGGGGCTCAGCCGCCTGGTAACCATCCGTCCGGACGGCTACGTCACCTTTCCCATGGTCGGCGAGATGTATGTGGTGGGCAGGACCATCACCGAGGTCAACCGGGACCTGAACATCAAGTATGAAAAGATACTCGAGGGGCTCCACTGCGACCTGTTCCTTGAAAAGCACTCCGGGGCAACGGTCTATGTTGCCGGTGAAGTCGTTAATCCCGGGGCCTATAAGATCAATAAACCGATTACAGTGATCGAGGCCATCACCATGGCCGGCGGCAACCTGAACAGCGCACAGTTGAAGAGCGTGGTGGTTGCCAGGAGGACGCCCACCAAGATCATTGCCACCAAGGTCAACATAAAAGACACCCTTGCCCTGAAGCCCGGCAGCAGGTTTGTCTTTCTCCAGCCCGATGACATCGTCTATGTGCCCAAGACCGCGATTCATTCGGCCGCGGAAGTTGCCAATGCCTTTGCCAGCATGTTTTTGTTCCGTGGCTGGAACCTTGGGGTCGGTTACGAGTTGAGATCCGAGCAGAGGACAACCATCAAATAAGGTGTAAGACGCCATGGTGCTGACAGAAGACTACAAGAGAGAGCTGGTTCTGATTTTCTTTTCCCAGGTCAGAGTTATCCTTGGTATTACCGCCCTGATTTTTATCGGTGCGGTGCTGGTCGCCTTTTTGTGGCCCCCGACCTATTCGGCCACCGGGATTATTCTGATCAAGGGTAAAAAGGTGGAGCGGGGCATTGATGACCTGCAGCAGAACACCTTGCATCAGTCGAGTTACCCGGTCGGCAAGGAGGATCTTGCCTCAGAGGCGCAGTTCCTCTCCTCTCCGGTGGTTATTGAGCGGACGATCAGGTCCCTCCATGACCGGGGAATCCTGTTCCAGGATGTATCCATGGCCCCCGGCGTGGTAGGCGATATCGTTGACCGTGCCGCGCAGAGCCTGAAGGTGAAACTGGTTCCGGCCTCGGACGTGCTGGCCGTCACCTACTATGCCAAGGACCCGCGGACCCCGGTGGCGTTTCTGGACGCCCTGATGGAACAGTACATTCTCTATCGGCAGCAGATCTACAAGCCCAGCGAGACCGAGGTCTTCTTTGCCGGCCAGGTTGATAAATATAAGAAGGAGTTGAGGGACAGGGAAAACGAACTGATGCTCCTGGTCGAGCAGAACAACGCTGCTGATCCAGAGAAGGAAATCGACAAGAATCTTCTTATCCAGCAGGACCTTGAAAAGGAACTCAATGTTTTAAAGAGCCAGGCCATTGCCAAGGAAGTTGAGATCAATGAACTTACCGGGGCCCTGGGCGGCCGGAATTATCAGTTTTTTTCATTCATTAACCTCAAGTCGCTCAACGAACTGAGCCTCAAGTTGATTGAACTGACAGTGGAGAGAGGAAAGCTGGTCAGGAGTTATCTTCCCTTAAGTCCCAAGGTGAAGGCGATTGACAAGCAGATTGCCGGACTCTACGGCTCCTTGAAAGGCGAGGTTGAGTCCTACCTGTCCAGCCAGGCGAGCCATTTAAAGGCCTTGAACGAGCAGGTCGTCAGCCTTGAGAACCGGGTCGGCGAAATTCAGTCCAGAAATGTTGATATGAAACGGTACCTGCTCGGGATGAACAGGATCAACCGGGACATCGAGTTTCTCCAGTTCTCCTATGACAACTTCTACCGGCGGATGGAGGAGGCCAAGATCAACAACAGTATCGTTGACACCAGCCTGTCGTCGTTTGCCAGCATCATTTCCCGGCCGAGCTTCTCCGACACCCCGGTTTTTCCCAGAAAGGGTCTGGTTATTCCGTTCGGTCTGCTGGCCGGTTTTATAACCGGGTGTTGTTTCGGCTTCCTGCGTGATTATTTTGATCATACCTTTAAGAAGCCCAACGATATAGTCAGGATTGTCGAGGTGCCGGCCCTGTTCTCCATTCCGGACTGGAGCAACGGGTGAGAAGGCGGCTCCAGGATGAGGTGATCCTTGGGCGAGGCGGACGGAGAGGGTTGAGTATGGATTTCGGCGCTTCTTCCCCTTGATTTTTTGTTGTTCGCGTGACAGGAGCTGATATTACGACCATTTTTTTTATGATGTTCCGGGGGCAGGAAAACTGAAGGGCCAGACCCTGGAACCGTCCGGCCGGTAAGGTTGGCGGCGCGAAATTTAAAGGACAGGGAAGGCAGCTTAAATGTTTAGTGGTAAAGAAGGCGACTTCTCGATTGTCGGCGGTTATCAAACCGTCCATTTCGCCTTAAATCGCGTCCTTAATATTTTTCTGGCCCTGGTCCTGATCATCTTTCACCTCCCCTTTCTGCTGATTATTATCCTGATCATGCAGGTCCGGGAGGGGCGGCCGTTTTTTTACAAGGGGGTTCGCCTGGGGTTGGGCAAGAAGCCCTTTATCATGTATAAGTTCCGCACCCTGGTTCCCCAGGCTGAATCGATTATCGGTCCGGAAATTCTGTCCGCAAAGCATAACCTGGCAACCCCTTTTGGCAAATTTCTGCGGGATACCCGGCTGGATGAGCTGCCACAGCTTTTCAATATCTTAAAGGGAGACATGGATTTTGTCGGCCCCCGTCCGGAGCGGCCGATAATTTATGAAAAGATCTGCAAGCACATTAAGGGGTATGATCTCCGTTTTCAGGTCAAGCCCGGGTTGATCGGTTACTCGCAGCTCTTCACGCCCCACAGTGCGCCCAAGGCGATCAGGACCCTGATCGATAACCGGTTCCTGCGCAAGAAGCAGAAGTTTTCCGGTGAATTGACAATCGTCTTTGTTACCATCCTGGTGGTCTTGAAAACCATCGCGGTCCAGATATTCAAGATAGGCAAGGGGCTGCTGCGGAGGCTGGCCGGGGCCCCGGTTGAGCGCAGAGCCCAGGAGCGGATCGAGATCCAGCAGGCGACCGCTACCCTGGAGTATCTCGATTCCGCTGGCAAGGAACAGAGGGTGACCGGCAAGCTCGTTGATATCAATGAGGACTATTTTCTCCTTTTATGTGACGAAGAGATCCCGGAGGTTGAGTTTTCGGTTACGCTACAGACGATATTCAAGGCCGGGAGCTGGTGGAAAAGGGGGGGCAAGGCCAAGAGGGCCAAGTGTACCGGCACGATTTATTTCAAGCTCGACGGGGGATCCCGGGGATATGACCACTCCTATGTCATCCGCTACGAACCGGTTTCCCCTTTTAATTTTTATATGGTGCACCAGTATTTTCTCCTGGAGAGCGTGGCCAGTTGAGCCCTGTTGAGCGGGGCCGGCCACCGGACGGGAGCGCTGGTGAACGCTTACGGGCATGAGATTACCGTAAATCCGTACCCCTGGTGAACGGTTACGGTTGGGGCATGTTTTTTCAGTTGGAACGTTTTTAAAACAATAGGGCTCGGAACAGGGAGCCGGAGAGGCGTGGATCATATTGGAGGCCCGGCATGTCAATTACAAGGCGTAAGATCGGTGGAGTTATCAGTGTGCTTGTCATGACCCTGGTCATGGTGTTTCCCAGTGAGGCAGCGGTGAGGGAGAAATGCCAGGGATTCATTGTTCTGGTCGATGCCTCGGGGACGATGATGCAGAAGGAGAGGGGCCGGACGGGCCTCAAGGTCGCCAAGAAGGTCCTTACCATGATGAATGAAAGGATTCCGCCGGGTTCGTACCTCTCGGCCCTGCGGGTCTTTGGCCATGATCTCAGCTATGAGGTGCCGTATCAGTCCGAGGTCTATGCCCCGGTGGCAACCTACAGCGAGTCGAGCCTCCAGGCGGCGATTGACAGGATCAACAACAAGCTCAGGTGGAGCTGGTCTCCCATTGGATACGGGCTGGAGATGTCTGGTCACGAACTGATGCAGATGTCCGGCCGGGTCCATATCATCGTGGTCAGTGACGGCGACGAGAATTCCCAATATATCCTGCCCCGGGATGCGGTCAAGGAGTTAAAGAACAAGTATCCTGATCAACTCTGCATCTACGCCATTCAGATCGGCGCCACGCCGCGCGGCAAAATAGTTCTGGACAATATAGTCGATGCCGCCGGCTGCGGCCGGCGGGTGCTGGCCGACGACCTGCTCAACGACGAGGCGGCCCTGGACCGGTTCGTGGATGATGTTTTTGTCGAGCATTATGATCTGGACAGTGATGGCGACGGGGTTGTCGATCGTCTTGACAAATGTCCGGGAACGCCGAAGGGCGTTGCCGTGGACAAGGACGGCTGTCCCCTTGATACCGACGGCGACGGGGTGTACGACTACCTGGATGATTGCCCCGGCACCCCCTGGGGGGCGCCGGTCAACCGCAAGGGCTGCTGGATTATTCCCAAGATATTTTTTGACTACGACCAGGCGGATCTCCGGCCGAAGTCGATCCGGGACCTGGACGGGATCGCCAGGATCATGTTGATCAATCCGGACCTGGTCCTTGAGGTTGACGGACATGCAAGTACCGAGGGTACTGTTCCTCACAACGACAAGCTGTCGTTGCGACGGGCCAGGGCCGTAAGGGAATACCTGACCGGCAAGGGGGTCGCGGCCGACGCCTTGCCGGTCAAGGCCTTTGGCGAGCATAAGCCCGCGGTGGCGGACAGCACCAGCGAGGCTGCCAGGGAAAAGAACCGGCGGGTGCTGTTCCGCCGCAAGTGATCAGCGGCGCCACATTGGCTCCGCGCTTATCTCCTTGCGTGATCGCTTCCGTGCCCATCGCGGGCCGGCTCGTTTAACCAGCGGGCGCTCGCGCTTGCCCAGGGGGCGGCGGCCGGCAATGATATTCCGGCGGCTCCTTCCCCTGCCGGGCCTTGAGGATCCGGGCCGGAATATGTTCAGGGTGAAGGGGATTGTCGGTCGAATCGCGACCAACGGCAAAGGTGCTGTTTTGGATTACAGGGCATGATCGCATGGGTATGGGTGAAGTGAATAGAACAACGGCCATCGGGCCGCTTGAGGGGCTCTTTGCCCTGCTTGTCGTCGCTCTGACGGTCGGGCTGCTGGCCACGCCCTATTATTACCTGTCCATTCTCCCCGGCCTGCTGTTGCTGGCCATGTTCGTCTTTGCCGGCCGACCGTCATGGGGATATCTGCTGATCCTCTTCCTGATCCCCTTTAATGCCTATACCAGCCTGCTGGAAGGGCGGAGCTTTTTTACCATCACCAAGTTCATCAACGCCTATCTGCTGATTGTCCTTTTTTTCTACTTTATCCTGCGCCGGATCTCCCTGAAGACCATGAAATCGCCGATCTGGACCTATCTGGTCGGCTTTTTCCTGGTCAGTTGCGTCTCTGTTTACTGGTCCGAGTTTCGGGGAGCCGCCCTGCCGGAACTCAGGCAGGTGATCTACATCGGCTTTTTTTTCGCCTTTACCCTGGCCTTTGTCACCCCGGCGGTCTTTTGCCGGGCCCTGCCCAGGATTCTGATCATCAGTATCACCATCAGTTCCATCCTCGGGCTTATCGGCTTTTTCTTTGACCTGCCTTTTTTTATCTATTACCGGCCCGGCTATTATACCCGGGCCACCGGGGCCACCTTTGGCCCCAATCAGTTTTCCCTGATGATCGTCTTCTGCCTGGCGATCCTGGCCCATTTCTTTTTTTCCGCCCGGGCGATATCGGGCCGGGTGTTGTACGGGGCCTTGTTCCTGCTGAATCTGGTCGGTCTGGTGGCCACCTATTCACGGTCCGGCGCATTGCTGTTTCTGGTCCTGCTGCTGCTGCTGGTTATTGAACATAAAGGGAAACTGCGGCCCAGGTATGTAGGTTTTCTGCTGGCCGGTGTTCTGGCGGCGATCATCGGTGTCTCCACGCTGGTGCCGGCATCCTATTGGGAGCGGCAACGGACAGCGGTTGAGACAAAGACCGATTATGCGGTGGGCCAGCGGCTGGCCTACCTGAAGGTCGGCTGGGAGGCCTTTAAGAAAAACCCGGTCATCGGTTCCGGTCCAGGCACCTTCAGCGAGATCTACCAGTCGACCGGTTATGCCCGGAAATATCAGGATGACGCCGGATACCTCAAGCGGGTGGCCCACAACTCCTTTATAGAAATCCTGGTCGGCACCGGCACTGCGGGATTTTTGCTGTACCTGGCCATCCTGGTGATAACCTTCAGGAGTTTTTACCAGGCCCAGCGGAACTATCAAGAACAGCAGGACGAGGAGATGGCCGCCCTGATGCGGACCTATCTGATCGCATTCACTGTCCTGGTCTGTTCGTTCATGGTGCTCAGCGAGGTATGGTACTATAAGTATCTATGGGCTGTTATCGGTATCTCCCAGATAAGCCTCCATGCCTCCACCGGGTCATTGCCGCCCCAGGTTGAATAGGGCCTCTGCGCCTCCTGCATCCGCTGCATCGCTCCTGCCCGCCGCATCGCCCTTACCTACGTGTCTGTCCAGAAATGAGCAATTTCGTTCAAGATCAAGGATTGCGAGAAAAATAAGCGCAGGCATATATGTGATATTCCGAGCATTATTTTTTGAGCATGACGCCGAGATTGGGCGAAAGGGCCATTTCTGGACGGGCACTACCTACCCCTCCGGGGGCCGGTGTCGATCCGCAACCTCGTTGTAGAGCTTCTCCCACAATTTTGTCGCCTGTTCAAGGGAAAAGGAGTCCCGGACCAGTTCTCTGGCGCAGCGACCCATGCCTGCCGCACGATCAGGATCGTTGATGAGTTCGGTAATCGCATCGGCCACTGCCTGATGGTCGCCGGGCCGGACCAGGATTCCGGTCCGGCCGGTTCGTACCAGGGAGCCGGTCCCGCCGACATCCGTGGCCACCACCGGGAGCCGGGCCGCCATTGCCTCAAGGATGCTTCTCGGCAGTCCTTCCTGGTCGGAGGTGTTGACAAAGATGTCGGCCCCCTGGAGAATATCCGCAACATCCGTGCGTTGGCCAAGGAAAAACAGGGTATCGGCAAGCCCCAGTTCCCGGGCCTGATCCTCGAGTGCGGCCCGGTCCGGGCCGTTGCCGACGATGAGTGCGGTCGTTCCGGGATGCTGCTGTCCGACGATGTGCATGGCCCGCAGCAATATGTCAAGCCGTTTGACCCGGACCAGGCGGCTGACCGCGACTATCCTGGGCCGCTGTCCGGGCAGGGAAGCGGGCGACGGTTTCCGGTCCAGGGAAGGAAGCGTAACCCCGTTGGCAATGACAACGAGTTTATCCGGGCCAAGGTCCTGATATCTGCGGATCGACTCGGCCACTTCCCGGGAGACCGCCACGATCTTATCGCTTAAAGGGAGCAGTCCGCCGAGAACGAGCCGGTGTTTCAGGCCGCGGTCAATCCCGGTCCTGACCGTATGCTCGGTGCTGATCATCCCGATTCCGCCGGCCAGCCTGGCCGCCAGGAGCCCCCATAGATTTGCTGAAAACATGTGGGCGTGAACAAGGTCCACCTTTTCCCGGCGCAGAAACAAGGCCAGGCGAATGACGAACAGCAGGGATTCAAGGGCCTTCACCGGGGCAAGCACCGGACCGGGCAGAAAGCCGAGTGATTCGGACAGCCGGTCCTTTTTGATCAGAACGATCCGGCAGCCCTTGTTCCGCAGTTCCCTGGCAAAGGTGCCGGGAGCACGGTAGAGCAGCAGAATGTTGTTGAAACGATGGGGATCCAGGCCCTGGATCAGGTCGGCGACAACCCGTTCCGCCCCGCCCACCCGGAGATGCTCGATCAGGTGGAGCACGGTTATGCTCTCTGTTCCATTATTCATAATTTCGTTTTAGCACTGGTTCTGATATGGTTATGGCACAGGCATGGGCCAAATGAGGCCGGCGCCTTGGTGACGACTTTTCATATAAACTCCCCGGGAGGAACCCCGATGGATCTCCTGATCAACTGTACCTGGGTCTGTCTGGGCCTGATGGCCTATCATTATCTCGGCTACCCGGCCCTGCTGGCGGTCCTGGCCCGGCTGCGGCCCCGGCCGGTGCGGCAGCGGCCGGTTACTCCCAGGGTTTCGCTGATTATCGCCGCCTATAATGAAGAAAAGGTCATTGCCGAGAAGATTGACAACAGCCTGGCCCTGGACTATCCCGCCCTGGAGATAATCGTGGTCTCGGACGGCTCGTCGGACACCACCGCCGGGATAGTCCGCGGTTATGCCGATGCCGGGGTGGTCGGCCTGCACCGCCCGCAGCGGTGGGGCAAGAGCGCGGCGGTCAATCGCGGGGCTGAACAGGCAACCGGCGATATTTTCGTGTTTTCCGATGCCAATGCCTTTTATTTCCCGGACGTGATCCGGAAACTGACCCGCAATCTGGCCGATCCGGCTGTGGGTTGTGTCAGCGGCAGCAAGACGGTCCGGCCGTTGGCGGATAATCGGTGTCAGGAGTCCTCGGTGGGCCGGTCGGAGGGGCTTTACTGGCGTTACGAGTCGTTTATTAAGGAAAAGGAAACCCTGGTAAGTTCGGTTACCGGGGTGGTGGGCGAGATGCTGGCCCTGCGGCACGAGCTGTTCCAGCCGATCCCGGATAACATTATCAACGATGACGCCTTCTTGTGCTGGCATATCCTGCGGCAGGGCTTCCGGGTGGTCTATGAGCCCGGGGCCCGCTGCTGGGAAACGGCCAGCGCCTCGGGCCGGGACGACATGGTCCGCCGCCAGCGGATCACAGCGGGCAGGTATCAACTCCTCTTCCGGGTCCGCTGGTGGCCATGGAACAACCCCGGGGCCCTGTTTCTGCTTATCTCCCACAAGTTTCTCCGCTTGTTCCTGCCCTTTCTGATGGTCATCGCCCTGGCCGCCAATCTCCTGCTCCTCTTTTTCCCGCATGTGCCGGCCCTGATGCTGTTTCTGCTGGCAGGACAGTCGGCCTTCTACGCTCTTGCCCTGCTGGGCATGCTCCTTGACCGCCAGGGCCGGCCCTCCTGGCGGCTGCCGGCCCTGGCCTATTACATCCTCATCGGCAACCTGGCCTCCCTCTCGGGCCTGTTCCTGTTCCTTACCGGCCGGCAGAGCGTTCTCTGGCAAAAGGCTGCCCGCTGATCCGGGCCCCTGGCGGTCCGGGAACCGGATTGCCGGTTCCGGGTCCGGAGGCTGCTGGCGCCCGCCGGTTATGCCTGCATTGTCACCCGGCCGGCCCATATGTCGCGCAGGGCGCTGAACACCCCCTTTATCCGCTCCGGTTTTTTCCTGTCCATGGTCAAGAGAAAAAACAGGGCCTGTTTCAGCAGGTAGCCGCCGGCCGCATAATTGAACAGCAGCGTGTTCCACCAGCCTTTACGGATATGGTCCTTGAGCAGCAGATAGGCGCCGATTATCATCGCCCGTTCCCGCTTCGGCCCGTCATGGCGCATGGCAGGGGATTCGTAATGACGCAGCCTGGCGGCCGGATTAAAGAGCAGAATATATTTTTTGCTCACCCGGCAGGAAAAATCCTTGTCCTCGCCGAGGCCGTAGCCGCGGTACTTATCGGAAAAGGAGAACTCGGCAAGGATTTCCCGGCGGAAGGAACTGATCCCGCCGGGCAGGAAATCCACGGCCCGGATGTTCTTTACCGGCAGATAGGTTGCCCCGTAGTCGGTGCAGAAGCCGGACGGCAGGGTTTGTCCCTCCCGGAACCCGGACAGGAGAAAGAAGACGTCGTAGAGATGTTCCAGGAAGCGGCGCAGGGTGATCGGCGGAAGGTTGGCGATTGCCCCGCCCACCCCGCCGATGGGTCCGGCAGCCGGGTGGTCATATCCGGCCAGTATCTCCTCAACATAGTCGGGCAGGAGTTCAACATCGTCATCAAGGAAAAAGATAATATCACCGTTTGCCAGGGCAACCCCGGCGTTGCGCGAGGCGGTCAGGCCCGGGCTTGTTTTCCGGTGATAGACACACTCAATTCCCGCGGCCCGGCATTCCCGCTCCATGGGAAAGCCGCCCAGATTGCCGTCATCGACCACGATCAGCTGGTCGGGGAGGCGGGTCTGGGCGAGGATCGAGCGAATGCATACCCGGATGTCATCGGGCCGGTTGTAAGTGGGGATGATGATACTTGTCCTGACCATGGTCGAATGCTCCTGGCTGATCATCGGCCTGTTCGCGCTGTTTTGTTGTCCCTGACCCCGGCCAGGGCCTTTTGCAGCATCCGCCGGTCTCCGGCGTTGAGGATAAAGAAATAGGCGACCGGGGTAAAGAGGACGACCTGCAGGATGCCGAACAGGGCCATGTTCAGATAATCGGGCCGCAGATAGCCGTGGATAAAGAACAGATAGGCGAGCAACGGCACCAGGGTCTTGAGCGAGGTAAACAACATGGTCTTAATATAATATTCGGACAAGGGCAGGGCAATGGTCCGGCAGGCCAGAACCGGCTGGACCAGCAGTTTGAAGAACAACATCTCGATTGCCGTACCCATGGCAACCCCGATTATTCCGTAGTACCGGACCAGGATAAGGCTCAAGACAAGGTTGGCTATCCCTTCGCCAATGTTCTGCAATGTATAGTAATGGTGTTTGGAGATGCCGTACAACAGGGTAACAGTGGTATGCTGCATTATTTCGAGAATCGCCGGGCCGCAGAGGATAAGGGCCACGGTAAAACTCTGCTCAAAGCCGGGCCCCATCCAGCGGTCGATGAACACCTTGCCGTAAAAGGGGATGCTGATGCCCACGAACAGCGAGATTATGATGTTCAGCCTGGAGATATCCAGGAATTTGCTGCGGATTGAATCAAAGTCGTTCTTGCCCTCGTAATGGCTGAAGATCGGTGCGGTTATATTCATGCCGCTGAGGATGAATTCGCTGAAAAGCTGGACCAGGCGGGCGCCCACCTGATAGTAGGTGACCAGGCTCAGGCCGAGGGAGCCGGCGATGATCATGGAATCGACGCGAAAGCGCAGGATATCGGCTATTTCCGAGATAAAGGTCTTGCCGCCGTAGGCGAACAGCTGCCGTATCCGGTCCCGGCGCAGGCCGGCCCGGGTTATTGCCAGGCCGGGACAGGCCCTGAAGCAGAAGATAACGAGCAGTCCGTACTCGATAAGACCGCCGAGCAGGGAAAGCACGGCCATGGTGAGCAGTCCGTAGCCCATCTTGAGCAGGACGTAGAGAACAATGTTGGTCAGGAACAGGCGGACCACATTGGCGATGGCGGTGAGATCATAGCGGACCAGGGCGTTAAGGACCCCGCGGAAGGTCCGGATGGGTAGCCCGGCGGCCGCGCTTATTCCCAGGATGACCAGGAGTTGCTGGAAGAGCAGGGTATCAGGCGTGGAGCCGGCAAATATCGGCCACAGGGCCGCGGCAACAAGGGAAAGCGCCAGGGCGACCAGGCTGAACCCGGAAAAGAGAAAAAAGGCGGAACTGGCGACCAGGTTGATCTCCTGATGGTCGTTCCGGCTCAATGCCCGGGAAACATACCGGGTAACCGCTGACGAGAGGCCCAGGTCGAGCAGGCCGTAGTAGCCGATGAAGGTGCCGACCAGGACCCAGGCGCCGTAATGCCGGTCACCCAGGGAATGGATGATCAGCGGCATCATTATGAAGGAGATGCCGAGCTTGATGACAAAGCCGGTTACCTGCAGGGTGGAACCCTTGATCAATCTGCCGCCCTTACTGCTCATGAAAACATCCGGGGTCAATCAGGAGCCGGGTGAGACCCGTGCGCCCGGGGGGGCGCCTGGAAAATATGCGGGCTGCAACAGGGGGCCGGCATTCGGCCGGCCGGGATTTTAACAGGGGTAAGTTGTGCAACCGGACCTTCCTTTCTATGAAAAAAACTTTTGTTTCAGGGAGTGAAGTGTTCGCCCGAGATTATAGCAGCCGGCCCAGATGGTGCAATCGACCCCGGGATGGCGGAATACCCCGCGGAAGGGATGAAATATCCGGCAACCGGAGGCAAGGGTCAATTCCTTTTTGATCTCCCCGGGCTTGATGTCGAAGTTGTCCGGGTTGAAGCAGCGTTCCCCCGCCGGGTCATGCCAGGCGTAAAAACCAGTGTCCTTGAGGTCAAAGCCGAGGATCTGGCCGAAAAGCTGGAGCCGAACCTCGTCGTTGCTGAGTTCGGGGATATCGAGTTGCGAGTATTGTTCCAGGAATCGACGGGGAAAGCATGGGCCGCAGGCCAGGCAGGCATGGTAGGGTCCGTTGAAACCATATCTGTGGCGGGCATGCTCCAGCAGCTCCTGCAATTGGTCCTGCAGCTCCGGCTTGGACCACCAGGTCCAGCGGCTTTTTACCTGCTCATCATCGCTTAGGCCGGACAGGCCGATGGCATCAACGGGAATATGGGCGTAAAGTTCATCGAGCGGCGCCAGGAGCAGCAGGTCCCACTCGAGATAGTGAAGGGTGGTAAATTCCAGGGTGTGGCCGAAGTCGCGGAACCACTGTTGCATGGCCAGATCGCCGTTCTGCCATTTCCAGCGGCGGCTCCGGCCGGCGAGCAGATACAGGTGCTCGAAGTATCGACCGAGCCTGTCCCGGAAATAGGCGAACCGCTCCTCCGGCCCCCCGTAGAGGCCGTATATCTTGATGCCCGGGTTGAAGTGCTTGAGAAGGTCCAGCTTGTTGGTGCAACTGGCGGCCCGGTCGTGAAAACGGAAGAGGACAATCCTTTTTTCAGCGACCCTGTCGGTTTGGGACTGTTGCCGGCTCATTGGCTTGTTACCGGAAGGTTCCCCCCATACGGAAACCGGGATGAAGCGCTGCTAACGCCATCCCGGTTTTTATAAGAACAGGGGCCGGATTATGGTATCTCAAGGTCGCATTGAGAGTCGCGGACCGGGGCTATACCTTGCCATAGAGGAAACGGGGGATATAGTATTTTCTCTTGTTCAGTACCACCCCCAGCATGTTGCCCTTGAGTTTGATCAGCTTTTCAATGCCGAGCTGGGCCACTTCCCACTTGGTCCGTTCACTCTCCACCACCATGACAATGCCGTCGAAACTGTTGGCCAGGATGGCGGGCTCCGAGGAACTCAGCAACGAAAGACCGTCAAAGATGATGTAATCGAACTGGTCCCGCAGTTTATCAAGAAGCGCCTTGATCATCTTTTCCGTTTCCGCGGAGGAATGTTTACCCGCTGTCTTGCCGCCATGGGTGATAATGAAGAGGTTGCCATACTCGGTCTGTTTGAGGATGTCGCTGTTGAAGTCCTCGCTCCGCATGGTATCGCATAAACCCGGGGCCGCAGCGGCGCCGAACAGTTTGTGCAGCCTGGGGGCGTCCGAGTTGCCGTCCACCAGCAGAATTCTGGTATTGCTGTTTTTGGCCAGGGAGTAGGCGATGTTCAGGGCCGCGGTTGTCTTGCCCTCGCCGTTGAGACAACTGGTTACATAGATGGTTTTGATGTCCTTATCAACGTCAAGGATGTTGCCTTCGAAAAGGGATACTTCCTTGAGATTCCGTATCAGCCTGGTTTCCAGGGCGTCGCTCAGTTTCAGGGTCTTTTGCAGGCCCGGTCGTTCGAACTGGTCCGGGGTAACAGCAGACCCGGTGGCGGATTTTTTCGTGTAGGCATAATAAAGATATATTGCCAGGAGAACCAGCAGGGTCAGGATGATGTAGCGAAAGGTGTTGGAACGTTCGATAATGGGGGCCTGGGGTTCAGCCGCGTCCCGGGTCAAGGGGGGTGGGGCCGCTGCCTCCGCCGGCGGGCCGGCCGGTGGAGGGACGGCGGCAACCGGTTCGCTGACCGGGGCCGGGGTTGCAGCCGGTGGCGGTTCAATGGTCGCCACAGGTTCAACGGCTGCCGCCTCGACCGTTGGCGCCGGTTCGGTCCCAACGGCGTCTGTCTGGATATGGGCATCGATTCTGGCGGCGATCAGATCCGGTTCCGGCGGCTCAACCGCAGGGGAGGGCTCGTCAACTGTTTCCAGCGGTGCCGCGGGCCCGGCAGCCGGCATGATGGTGACGATTTCCTCCGCGGTTGCCGGCGGCAGGGTGAAGTCAAGCTCCAGGCCGGCGGATTTGACTATCCTCTCGGGCCTGATGTAGGCATGGAGGATGGTGGTTTTCGGAAATATATCATTAAGCGAATCAGCCAGGATCACCGCTGAGTTGCGATCGTCAAACTTTCCGATCCTGGTGGTGTAGTAGGGGGAGATATGTTCGACCCGCAGGGAGGCGAACACTTCAGGAGACGCCACCATCGGGTCAACGGTCTGGTCGCTTATGGCGGCGGAGAGCTGGTTGAAAATCCTGACCGCCCCGTCAATCCCGGTGGAACTGTTTACCTGGACGGTGTAAAAGAGTTTTTCCTCGGTCTCCGCCCGGGCCTCCGTGGTGACGAGGCTCATTATTCCCATGATGACGAGTATAGTCAGGATTGCGACCAGGGAAAACAGATAGCGGCCACGGTCTTTCTGTGCCTGGAGTTTCATGAGGTGCCCCCTGCGTGGTTGCAAATCGGTGAGATAAAGAGTTTATCTTCCTGGAAAATATACACGATTACAGATACTTTAATTACAGTAGGTTGTCCCTGCTTGTCAAGTGAAAAAGGGTGAAGACAGTTATTTCCGGTTATATGAAAATCGCTGCCAGCCGCGGTCCTTGCCCTGCCGGAGTAAAGGTTTTTATTAAACATTCAGTAAACCCCCTCCTGTCGGGAAAGGGGTTTTCTTCTACCAACGGCCGCTCCATTGAGAAGGGCCGGCTGTTCATAAACAGGCTATCAAGCAGGAACTCGCTTCGCCGCAACGGCGAT
>JAKITW010000041.1 GCA_021647905.1 Desulfobacterales bacterium
GATACGGGCCTGAACGGTTTTCAATTCGCCTGGCTTCATTTTAATTAGGAATTACGAATTAGGAATTAGGAATTGTTGTTGCTGGCCTCATTATTCTTACCACCTAATTGGTAGTTTTTGATTTTCCTTTCATCGACTTAATGATCGATCCGGAAAGTTTCAGGAGTTCTTCGCAATCATTGATGATCGAATCGGCGTGTTGATTTTCGAGGATATTGGAATCACGAAGTAACCGGAGCCAGTAGTGGGTCTCACGCGCTTCTTTGTAAGCGATGCTCATCTTTGAGATAAAATCCCTTTCGGATTGGCCGCCAACGGCTTCTTCGACATTCGCCCCAATTGAAATACTCTTTCTTCCCGAGTACCAGACGATACTGGCGACCGATAAAGCAGAAACCGTAGCTGAGTTCGAGGATGAACCCCTTGAGTCGTTCGATCAGCCGGTCTTCAAGTTCCCTCTCCGTCACTTCACGACGGATGCCGAGGAACTCCAGGTTGTAGGAACTCTTCAAGGTCTCCTCCGCCTGCTCGGCGAGATGTTCCGGCAGGGCTGCCGGAAAATTGTGCGTCTTTCCCTCGGCGAGACTTCTCTCGTATGCTCCGGCCTTGATCTGGTTGAGCAGTACCTTTCGCGTCCAGCCGAACCGGGCCGTGGCGTGGAGATAATAGAGGTACTCTGCGGGATCCTTCATCTTGGGCAGCATCACGACATGCTGCCCCCACGGCACCATGGCCGCCAATTCTCGCACAGCTTGTGCGAGAAATTTGGGAGCAATGAAAGCCGCGTAGAGCTGCCGCATCCGCCAGAGGTTCGAGGCAGAGAAACCTTCCAGGGCTGGAAATTCCTTATTCAAATCCACAGCCAAGCGGTCCACCACCGATTTGCCCCAACCCAGCGCTTTCTGCTTCTCGACAATCCCTCGACCGATGTCCCAGTAGAGCAGAATCATCTCGCGATTCACCGTCCGGGCCGCGCTGACACGGGCACCGGCGATCCGATTCTTCAGATCAGCGAGGAATTCAGCGTATTCAGGATTGGCTGGTGTGAGTTTCATTCGTAATTCCTAATTTAATCCGATCCACACGGATTGCTGCCGTCATCAGTTCGTGAAGAAGGGTGCGGAAGAGATCTTGGAGAGACATTTTCTTTCTCCGATGCAGGGCAATCTTTCTATCTAATGCGACGGCTTTTGAGACGATCTCACTTTGCTCTACAACAGAAGGCAATCGGATGGCAACTCCCTTCAGCCTAGTTGCACTAATGTTACTCTGACTGACCGCCCGTGTTGCAATGGTCTTCAGTCGCGCTTGGGTTTCGTCAGTGTTGAAATAGCAGTTAAGAAAATACGGATTGAGTTTTTCTGCATTCGTTCGCAACCGGATTAAATATGAGGCGAAAACGAAGTCACAATCAATGTCAAAAATGGCTGTGCGACCCACAAGCTCAAAGCTGTTGGTGCGATTGAAGAGGATATCGCCGCGCTCGACTCTGAACTTTTGGAAGTCGCTTTCACTGATTTCAACATACTTCAGGTTTTCAGCCACGATCTGGCCATCGATTTGATTCGTCATTCGTAGTATCGGATAATTGCCGTCAGGGTTACTTTTCACGGACAGACCGTATTGGGCGATGCTAATCAACTCTCCCAACTCCACCACCTCCCAACTCTCCGGCACCAACCCGATTTCAGTTTCCTTCTGCGGCTCACCCCTGAGGCCTTCGGTGAAAAGCTTTTGCATGAGGGCCTTTTTCAACTCGGTGGTGGTGGCAATGATCCGCTCCTGCGCTTCAATGGCCCGCTGCACCGTTGAAAGGATGTGCGCGATCTTCTTCTGCTCGGGGAGTGGAGGGATTGCCATCGGCAACTCGGCAAGCTTCGAGCGTGAGAGGTTCGGGATCGTCGTCACGTTGCCACGGCCGAAGTAAAGTTTGGCGACATTAAACGAATACCAGAACCAATAGACGCCATATTGTGGATCAATTCGGCCATCCAAAGCTCGTAACCTGTGAAGATGGTTCTGGTGGTAGCATCGCGCAATCTCTCCGCGCCACATTGCAGCCCTGCCAATATCGCCCCCCTCGCAGAGTAAAAGGTCTCCCTCCCTCATTGCAAGTCTAATTTCTTCGGCTTCAGTGAAATGCATTTGGTCAAGCACTTCAAGATCGAGGCGATTCCAAAAAACGTTTTTCGTGCGAAGGAAAGGCCGCTGATTATCACCAATCCGGTTCTTTTTTGAGACTTGTTTCCCCTGTTGAATTCCAAAAACAGAATCAACGCGATCAACATCCCAAGAATCGGGGTAGGTTCCAATTTCAGTTTCGATGAAAGAGCTCATGCCTGTCCTCCTCCCTTCTCCAATATCTCAAGCACTTCCCGCCCTTTCTCGGTCAACCGGTACTTCTGCTTGCTGCTCCTTGGCTTGTCCGGGATGGTCATTTCAATGAGTCCGGCGGCCAGGGCCGGTTGCAGGTAGCGTTCCCGGAAATTTGCCTGGCTCCTGAGCTTGAGTTGCGCCTGCAGCTCGGTGCGGTTCATCGGTTTTGTAAGGGCCTTGAGGAGCCTCTTGACTTCACCTGTGACTTCGCCTGCAACTTCACCTGTGAGCTGTTGGCAGGCGGCCAGGATGGCGTTCAGCAGAAATTCGATGAACGGGGTGGAATTTCCAGCCTCATCACCCCGGCATAGCGCTTCATAATAATCGGCCTGTTGGTCCCGGATGACGCTCTCGATGGGAATCATAAAGAAAACCGGTTTCCAGCGTCCTAGAATGAGGGTCTGCCAGAGGCGGCCAAGACGGCCGTTGCCGTCCATGAAAGGATGGATAAACTCAAATTCGTAATGGAACACCGAACCGGCAATTAAGGGATGGGCCTCTGTCTTTCCGAGCCACTCCAGCAGATCGTCAAGCAGGAAGGGAACTCGTTCCGCCGGGGGCGCAATATGAACAACATCTTCCCCGCGTCGGATGCCGACACTTCCTTTGCGTAATAAACCCGGGGCATCGACCAGGCCGTGCATTAAAACCGCATGGGCCCGGCAAAGATCATCCCGGCTGCCGGGGTCCAGGTTTTCGATCAGGTCATAGGCCGCAAAGGCGTTGCGAACCTCCTGGATCTCACGGGGGGTGCCCAGCACCCGTTTGCCGTCCAGTACCGCGGTGACCTGTTCGAGGCTGAGGGTATTGCCCTCGATATGCAGCGAGGCCTGGACGGATTTGATTCGCGTCGCCCGCCGCAGCCGGGGCGCGGACGGAGTGTGCCCGGCCAAACTGATCCGCCCCAGATATTCACCGATCCGTTCAACCAGATCAACGATGGCCGGGGTGATCTCATAAGGCGGGGAATAGGGCGCGGTCATTTCTCGCCCCCTTCCTTCTCAACCTCATCAAGCACCGCCTGTCCTTTAGCAGTCAACCGATACTTCTGCTTGCTGCTCTTTGGTTTGTCCGGAATGGTGCGCTCCACCCAGCCTTGGTCCAGAAGGTAATCCAGGTAGTTTCGCTGAAAGGTTTCCCGGTGCCGAATGCCGGCGGCTTCCTGAATCTCACGACTCTTCAGCGGTTGGGTTTTACAGGCGGTTAGCACCCGACAAATCCACGGGTCGACTTGTCCGGTGACTTGTCCGGTGACTTGTCCGGTGACTTGTCCTGTGGCCGGTTCCCTGGCAAAAACAGAATGGATGGGCAACTCAACCATGAAATAGGTTCGCTCGTCATCTGTATGAAAAACGGGTTCGGGTGACTGGTTGTTCTCGATGGCCCGCAGCATCTTCGGAATTCCGGTCCCCCGGCCCTCGGTCATCTCAAGCTCTTTTAAGAATTCCCCAACCCGCCGATTCCGGTAACGCCGCGACAGGAACCGGAACTCTGCCATATCTTTTTCCCGGATGGAACGGTCCGGTCCGGGAAAGCTGGAGATGGTGATGCGATCCGGGAGGATATGGACTTCAACCGGTTCCCGAATTTCATAGGAGCGATGATAGATTGCATTGCACAGGGTCTCTTCGATGGCGGCGAACGGGTAACTGAAGAAACGGTCCGCCTCGGGACGATCCGGATATTTCACCACCTTTTCTTCGATCACCAGGGAACGGATATGGGCCAGAGAATCCTGCAGCATGGTATGAAGCGGCCCGGCAAAGATTCTTTCCGTGAAAATATCCGCGCCCGGCCCTTCCGGAAAATGCACCACATCGATCTGGCTCTGCGGGAAAAAGGTTTCCGGGTGGTCATGGAAAAACATGAGCCCGACATTTTTGGGACGCACCGCTTCATCCGGGCCATCAACAATATTCATCCGCCGACATAGCCGGACAAATTCCATGGTCGCCGCTTCGGCAAAGAGATCACTTTTGACTTGCTGAAGATAGGCGCGCATCAACCCCAAGTCCAGATCATCCAGGGCGGCGCGCTGGTTCATGCGGTCATCGAACGGGACAGTGGCGGCCAGGGAGAGCAGTTCCGTTTCATCTCCCCCTTTGGCCCGTACCGTGACCGAACCTTTCCTGATATAATAGGCAAATTCACGTTCCCCTCTGGCAAGGGATACCGGCGCTTTGTAAGGTCTGGTCTGCCCGCCGGTGGCCCAGAGTACCAGCAGGTGTTTTCCGTTGATTTCGCAGGGGGCGATAATCGGGTGATAGTAGGGCACCATCCGGTAGCCCAGTTCGACGATTTCCTTCTGGATAGTATCAATTTTGCCGGCAGGAAGCCCGACCGGCGGCAGGACAGGCCGGCCGTTTTCCTCGCCAACGCCGATAATGATGTAGCCGCCGCCAAGATTATGAAAGTCATTGGCAAAGGCGCACAAGGTGCGCAGAATCTTTTCCGGGTTCCAGCCGGCCTTAAATTCCAGCCGTTCCCATTCAACCGTTCGGGCACTCAGCAGATCGTTAATGTTAATGGGAAGATTCATACGATAATCGCCTTTATTTCATTATGCGGGCCAGAATCCCCTTTAACGCCGCATCCGTCTCCCTGGCCTCGGCCTCAATCGCTTCCAACTCGGCGACGATCTCGGCGATGGGCCGGTAGGTTTCGGCATCCGCGGTGTGGATGTAGCGGCTGGGAGAGATGTTGTAATCGTTCTTCTCCAACTCGGCATGCTCGACGATGCGGCTGAGTTTTTCCTCTTCCTGCCAGTTCTTGAGGGTCTCGGCAATCCGCTCAATACCGTCATCGGGAATGAAGTTCTTGGGATCACCCTTTTCAAAGACCTGACCGGCATTGACCAGAAAGACCTTGTTCTGCCGGTCCTTGGGTTTGGCTTTGTTAAGAAAGAGAACGATGCCCGGGGCCGATGTATTATAAAAAAGATTTTCCGGCAGATAGAGAACGCTCTCTATCAGGTCGTTATCCACGAACCACTTACGAACGCTTTTTTCCTTGCTGGTTCCGGCATTGCCCGAACCGCGGGAGGCGGCCCCGGTGTCGAGGACCACGGCGGCCCGGCCTTTGTCGCTGAGACTGGCGTGCATGTGCTGGACCCAGCCCCAGTCGGCCGAGGACTGACCAGGGAAACCCGCTCCTTCGGGGAATCTGTCCAGTTCATCGGCGTCGTAATCTTTCTCGGTGTATTCTTTCTGGTTCCACATGGGATTGGCCACCACCCGGTCAAAGGTGCGCAGGCGTCCGCTTTTGCGGAATTTGGGGTTCTTGAAGGTGTCGCCGATCTCGATTTCGCCCTCCATGTCATGGATGATCATATTCATGTTGGCCATGGCCCAGGTATCAGCGGTGTATTCCTGGCCGTAGAGCTTTAGGGGCGCATATTTTTTCTTGCTCCGGAGATTCATTTTCTCCTCCATGGCAATCTCGCACTTGATCAGCAGACCGCCCGAGCCGCAACAGGGATCGTAGATCTCCATGCCCGGTTCGGCATCCATGACCCTGGCCATGATCATGCCGACTTCCGCCGGGGTGTAGAACTCGCCGGCGCTCTGACCGCTCCCCTCGGCAAATTTGCGAATCAGATATTCATAGCTCTTGCCGATAATGTCCGACTCAACGTCTTTCAGGCCTAATCGTTTGATACTGATGGCCTCGATAAGATTTGAGAGCCTGTCGTTATCAAGGTCAGGCTGGCCGTGGGTGGTGGCGTTGAAATCCACCCGGTCGATGATGCCCTGCAGGCGCGGGTTCGCTTTGGCGATCTCACGCAGGTAGGTGGTGAGCTGGTCGCCGATCTTGTCCGAGAGTTTGCGGATGATCGACCAGACCTCTTCCTCGGGATCATCGGGCACCAGCGGCAGGTAGAAGCGCACCAGCTTGGGATCCTTCCTGGCAAGCTGAAACGCCTTCTTACGCGAGCCAGTTTCCGCGGCGATCCGGTTCAGTTCATCATCAAACACATCACAGAGCCGCTTGGTAAAAATAAGCGGCAGGATAAAATCCTTGTACTTGGGCGCATCCTTGGCACCCCGGATGGAACAGGCCGCATCCCAGATCCAGGATTCAAGTGATTTGCCGTTTTGTCCGTTTGTTGCCATTATGTCTTGGTTCTTCCTTGGTGATTAGAAGTAAACATTCAGTAAACCCCCTCCTGTCGGGAAAGGGGTCTTCTTCTACCGACGGCCGCTCCATTGAGAAGGGCCGGCTGTTCATAAACAGGCTATCAAGCAGGAACTCGCTTCGCCGCGGCGGCGATTCGGAATCCATAACCATATCCTGCCGAAGTTGTTTCAAATGCCGTTTTTGCCGTCACGGCTGCGGCTCAGGGTCCGCTACACCGTTCGCTATAAGAAAACCCCTTTCCCGGTCCAACCTCAAACGTACGGGGTTTACCGAAACCTTACGATTAGAACAATTCGATTCAGTCATTAACCGTTGGATATCTTTCTCTGTTTAGCACAGGGCCGGTGCCGGGGCAATGGAAAAGGCGAGGAATTACTTTCATGAAATCCGTTCCGTCCAGGTGAGGGGAGAATCCGGCAACTTCGATGTCATGGCCGCACTGTCCCGGGGTTTACTGTTATGGTGCATTCTGGTAGAGTTGTCCGGGCCTGAGGGCGGGCCTCTGACTTACGCCTTATGCCCGGGAGTACTTCTTTTTTTGCAACCGCAGCCAGGGATTTTTATGACCGGCGACAGTCTGCCCGACTTTGTCCATCATCTTCTTCTGCCCGGGTCCTATCCCCATCCGGTCTTGCCGGTGAAACTGGTCCAGACCCATATCTCCTATGTGTTTCTGGCCGGTGATTTTGTCTACAAGTTCAAGAAACCGGTGGATTTCGGTTTCCTGGATTTCAGCACCCTGGAAAAGCGGAAGTACTGCTGTGAACAGGAGCTGGTTCTTAACCGGCGGCTCTGTCCGACGATCTATCTGGGGCTGGTCCGGGTCTGCCGGTCGGTGGAGGGGCTTCTTGCCCTTGACGGCCCGGGCGAGGTGGTTGAGTACGGGGTGAAAATGGTGCGCATGCCCGAGGAACGGATGATGGGCAATGTCATCAGGGACGGGAAATTGACCCGGGGGATGCTTGATGCGATTGTCGATATCCTGGCTCCTTTTTACGAAAAGGCCTCTTCCGGCAGGGAAATCGAAGAGTTCGGCACAGTGGCGGCCGTTGGCCGAAATGTACTGGAAAACCTCGGCCAGTGCGAGTCATATGTGGGCTGTGTTTCCCTGAGCCGGGAAGAGTATGGGCGGATCGGCGCCTATGTCAGGCGTTTTCTGGCCAATGAGGAGGTGTTTGCCCGGAGAATCGCCGCGAACAGGATCCGGGACTGCCACGGTGACCTCCATTCCGCCAATATCTGCCTGGCCGACCAGGTCTACATCTACGACTGCATCGAGTTCAACAACAGGTTCCGCTACAGCGACGTGGCCGGCGATGTGGCCTTTCTGGCCATGGACCTGGATTTTTCCGGCCTCAAGGAGATGTCGAACTATTTCATCGACCGCTTCAAGCAGGCATCCGGAGATCAGGGTCTGTCTGAAGTCCTGAACTTTTACAAGTGTTATCGGGCAACGGTACGGGGCAAGATCGGCCTGTTGACCGCCCATGAACCCGAGGTTGACCAGGAGACCAGGGCCCGGGCCCTGGCCCAGGCCACCCGTTATTTTATGTTGGCGCAGAGATATGCGGAAACAGGATGAAAGGTAAGATTTGTGGATAATGATACCGTGGAGTTATGCATCCCGTGACCAGTTATGATAAACGACCGGTGGTGTATGTCTTTTTCGGCCTGATCGCCAGCGGCAAGTCCACCCTGGCCCGGGCCTGGGCCGAACGGCTGGGCATCGGCTGGTACAATTCGGACGTTGTTCGCAAGGGGTTGGCCGGATCGACCGGGGCGCGGCCATCGGGTTTTGGCCAGGGCATCTATTCGCGGGCATATACCCGGAAAACCTACCAGGCCCTAGCCGACCGGGCGGAGCAGGAACTTGTCCGGGGCCGGTCGCTGGTCCTGGACGCCTCCTATCGTTGCCGGGCCGACCGGGAGTGTATTGGTGATCTGGCAGAAAAACATGGAGCTATGGCCCGGTTTATTTTATGTTCCTGTCCCGAGGCCGAGTTGAAGCGACGCATGGAGAAAAGGGCGCTTGATCCCACTGCCGTCTCCGACGGGCGCTGGGAGATTTATCTGAAACAAAAAAGGTTGTTTGAAGAACCGACCGAGCTGCGGCCCGAGGAACTGATCACCCTGGCCACCCAGGCGCCGGTCAATGTCCTTGTCGGCCGGCTTGCCCGGGCATTGAACATGGAACAGCAGGCGGGCGGGGAAAGAAAAAAATCATGATGCCCCTGTCCGTAAATCAAGGACCGCGGGCGGTTGAGAATCAAAGGGAGAATATCATGCGTGCCTTGATCTGCGGATCTTTTGCTTATGACACTATCATGGTCTTTGGTGACCGGTTCAAGAATCATATCCTGCCGGACAAGGTCCATATCCTGAACGTCTGTTTTCTGGTGCCGGAGATGCGGCGTGAGTTCGGCGGCTGTGCCGGCAATATTGCCTACAACCTCGGCCTGCTGGGGGGGCGCCCCCTGCCCATGGCCACGGTGGGCGAGGACTTCGGACCCTATGCCCGCTGGATGGATCAGCATGGTATCAGCCAGGAACACCTGCGGGTGGTCCCGGGGACATTTACCGCCCAGGCCTTTGTCACCACTGACATGGATGACAACCAGATAACCGCATTCCATCCCGGGGCCATGAATAACGCCCATGAGAACTCAGTGGCCGATGCCGGCGAGGTGGCCATCGGTATGATCTCGCCGGACGGCCGTGATGGAATGATCAAGCACGCCCGGGAGTTCGCCGAGGCCGGGATTCCGTTCATCTTCGATCCCGGCCAGGGGTTGCCGATGTTCAGCGGGGATGAATTGCGGGAGTTTATCGACCAGGCCTCCTGGGTGACGGTCAATGACTACGAGTGGGGGCTTATCCATAAGCAGACCGGGCTGAGCGAACGGCAGGTTGCCGACCGGGTCAAGGCCCTTATTATTACCCGTGGCGGCGAGGGGTCGATTATTTACAACGGCAGGGGATGTTATGAGATCCCGGTGGCCCGGGCAAAGGTGGTTAACGACCCCACCGGATGCGGGGATGCCTACCGGGCCGGTCTGCTCCATGGCCTGTTGAACGGGATGGACTGGGAGACCACCGGCCGGCTGGCGGCGGTGATGGGGGCGATCAAGATCGAAAAGCACGGCACCCAGAACCACAACCATGGACTACAGGAGATCAAGGACCTGTTTAAGGCGAATTTCGGCTATGGTTTTTAGACCCTTTGTACCCTTTGTCCGCAACATCTACGAAAAGGCGTGTCTGTCGCGGTAAGGGTAACAAACCCGCTGATGATCTCTGGACCGTAAAGGGTCTTATCCAGCTCTGCCGGGTTAGAAACTTTGTAAGCGTTCACCAGCACCTCATCTTCGCCCATTCTGGCCTGCTCGAATAGCACCAGTATGCTTCGCAGTCCCGAATGAACGAATCTAAGCCACTGGTAAACGCTTACGGGCATGAGTTTACCGTAAATCCGTACCCCCGGTGAACGGTTACGAAACTTGATGAACTCGTAACAACCCGAAAGGCTTCAAATGCCACCCAATAAAATCAACAAGTTACAACATGACACACGTCCGTCGAGCGGGTTGTTGCGAGACCGACAAACTTGATGAACCCGTAACAACCCGAAAGGCTTCAAATGCCACCGAATAAAATCAACAAGTTACAAGACGAATCACGTCCGTCTCGCGGGTTGTTGCGAGACTGACAAACTTTATTAAAGAACAGTCTCCCTGCATTAAGCCTGATTTCCCCGCTGGAGGGGAAAAGACTGACGGAACAGGGGGCGGCGAAAAAAGGATTGAATCGTGTATAACCGGATATATCTATTGAGATTCCCGAAGGATATCGTTGATCAGCCCATAATCAGCAAGCTCATAAGACAGTATGATACGGAGATCAATATTCTCAAGGCCACGATCCTGCCCCAGCATGAGGGGGTGATGGTCATGGAGTTGAAGGGGTATAAAACAAACGTCAACAAGGGGCTCAAGTTTCTCCGGGAGCAGGGGGTCAAGGTGGAAAGCCTGGCTGCCAGCATTCACCGTGACGAGGACAAGTGCTATCAATGCGGGGCCTGTACCGGGATCTGTCCCACCGGCGCCCTGTATCTGCTGCGGCCCGAGATGGCTGTTCTCTTTGATCCGGAAAAATGCAGCGGCTGCAGCCACTGCGTCCCTGTCTGTCCGGTGCGGGCCATGGAGGTCTCCCTGGACCGCAACGGACATTTTCCAGACTAGGAGCCTGTCGGAGAATAGCGTTCGTGACGAGACCGAGCGAGGATTTCGTGGGCAAGGCGGCGGGCCGGAAATCCCCGGAAGCGTAGCCGTAGCTACGGTGAGGAGATTTTCGGTCTGCCAACGCCGCCCACGGAATTCGCAGCCGGTCGCAGTAGAAGGTAATTCTCCGACAGGCTCCTAGTTTCCTGCTCTGGACCCGGGCAGAAAGGAGAATGCCTTCCAGTCGGGCAGGGAGAGACTGGGCAGCCAGGAGGTCCAGCTCCGTTCGGGCGGGTTGCCCGACTTCAGGTTGGCGAGCAGGGTCTGGGCCTGGGGCGCAACCGTGGCGTCGGGGTAGTGCTTAAGCAGGTATTCGAGCCTGGACTCGGCCTCATCGTAGGACTTGGTCCGGACATAGAAACTGGCCACATAGAACTCATGGTTGGCCAGAAAGTTCCTGGCCGCCTGGAGCCGGGCCCGGGCCTCAACGGTGTAAGGGGTGTCGGGAAAGGCGCGCAGCAGCCGGGAAAAGGCCCCGACCGCATTGACCGCTCCGGAGGTGTCGCGGTCAACTCCGTCGATCCGGCGGTAATGGCACATCCCGATCTGGAACAGGACATAGGGGATGGCCTCGTTGGTGGGATGCTGCGCCTCGAACTCCTGGTAATAGAGCAGGGCCTCATGGTAATTGCCCAGGTTGTAGTTGCAGTCAGCCGACTTGAGTTCGGCCAGCAGGCTGGCCGGGCTGAAGGGGAAACGGCTTTTCAGGTCCTCGAAGACCTCCAGTGCCTTTTTGTAACGGCCGTGGTTGTACAGGTCCAGTCCTTCCATGGCCAGGTTTTCCGGGGTCTCCATCCCGCCGGTAAGTGTTGACGAGGAGGTGTCGTTGCCGAAACCGAACAGATTCTTCATGCTTGCGCAGCCGGTCTGGAGCCCGAGGACCAGGGCCAGGAGGGCAATAAACAAGAGACGAGACCGATTATTTTTGGCTATGTCATGTGTGGTGAATCCCATACAATTCTCCATTGCGGTTGGCGGAAAGCCGGTTCCCGCTTCAACTCAGTTGGTGTAAATAACTCTCAGCGGCCAGGGCCGCCACCGCGCCTTCACCGGCCGCGTTGACTATCTGACGGACAGCTTTGCTGCGGATATCGCCCGCAGCCATCACCCCGGGAATCCGGGTCCGCATCTCCTGGTCGGTGCGGACAAAGCCGTGTCCATCGGTTTCGAGCTGGTCCAGGGGCAGGGTTTCGTTGTTCGGTATGGTGCCGATCAGGATGAATACGCCGGTCACGGCCAGGGCGCTCTCCTGGCCGTCTTTTCGGCGAAGGCGTAATCCTTGCACCCCGGTGTCGCCCTCAATGGCAATCACCTCGGTGTCCCAGATAAAATTGATCCGGTCGTTGGCAAAGGCCTTTTCCTGGATAATTTTGGCGGCCCGCAACTGGTCCCGGCGGTGGATCACCGTCACCCGGCCGGCGAATTTGGTCAGCTGGTCCGCTTCCTGGACCGCGGTGTCGCCGCCGCCGACCACCGCGATCTCCTGGTCGCGAAAGAAGGGGCCGTCACAGGTGCCGCAGTAGGAGACGCCCTTGCCGGTCAATTCGGTCTCGCCCGGCACCTTGAGGGGATTCGGCCGGGCGCCGGTGGCAAGGATCACCGCCCGGCAGGTCAAGCGGCCGCCGTCTTCCAGAAAGATCTCTTTCACCGGCCGGTCAAGGTCCATGGAGGCCACCGGCGCGAACCTGGTTTCCAGGTCAAAGCGCGCCGCCTGGGCCGTCATCTTGTCGATAAGATCGAATCCGGATATTCCCTCGGGAAACCCCGGGTAATTATCAACCCGGCCGGTGGTAAGCACCTGGCCACCGGCAGCCCCCTTTTCCAGGAGTACGGCCTTGAGCCGGGACCGGCCGGCATAGAGTCCGGCCGTGAGTCCGGCCGGCCCGCCACCGATGATTATAAGTTGGTAGTCAGGGGTGCTCATAAACGGAACCCGGCGCGATGCCTAAGCTTTGCAATGCGTTTTAGAGGGCTTTTTTGATCAGGGCGGTAAGCTGCGCCTTGCCGACGGCGCCGGTGATCTGGTCGATGAGTTGGCCCTCCTTGAACAGGATCAGGGTGGGGATGGCTCTGATCCCATACTTGCCCGGGGTGGCAGGGTTTTCATCCACATTCATCTTGGTGATCTTGGCCCGGCCGTCAAATTCCTCGGCCAGTTCCTCGATCACCGGGCCGATGGCCTTGCAGGGACCGCACCAGGGCGCCCAGAAGTCAATCAAGGTTGGAATGGGGGATTCCAGGACCTGCTTATCAAAGTCAGCGTCGGTGATATGTTTTACCTTGTCGCCTGCCATTGTAATCTCCTAATCTTTTTATATTTATTAAGGATAACCGGGGGTGTTTGATAAATAAAATCGCATCTTACCGCCTGCCCGGGCCGAAGACAAGCAAAAATTGGTGGTCCGCCGGCCGTACCGGCCGGTTGGAGGGCCTGCCGTCCGTTCGCCCGGCCCGGTCGCAACTCCTTTTGCTTTTGACAGAATCAAGCCGGCCATGCTATATTCCCGGCCATTAACCGGGCCCGGCGGCAGGATCCGTGGTTGGCCGAAACAGGGGAAAAACTCGTCCGTCCGAAAAAGAACAGGGCGTTGAAGGAGATGCATGATGCGGAATGAAAAGTCCAGGGAGTTGTTTGCAAGGGCCCGGCTGTCCATTGCCGGCGGGGTCAACAGCCCGGTCCGGGCCTGTAAATCAGTGGGCTGCGACCCGCTGTTCATCAAGCGGGCCCAAGGCGCCCGGGTTTACGATGTTGATGATAACCAGTTCGTGGATTTTGTCTGTTCCTGGGGGCCGATGATCCTCGGCCATAATCATCCGGCCGTGGTCGAGGCGATCCAGGAGGCCCTGGCCGACGGCACCAGTTTCGGGGCCCCCTGTGCCCGGGAGATCGAGTTGGCTGAACTGGTGGTGGCTGCCCTGCCCTCGGTGGAGCGGGTCCGTTTTGTCAGCTCCGGCACCGAGGCGACCATGAGTGCCATCCGGCTGGCCCGGGGCTATACCAATAGAAAAAAGGTGGTCAAGTTTGACGGCTGCTATCACGGTCATGCCGACTCCTTTCTGGTCAAGGCCGGCTCCGGGGTGATCACCCTGGGGATTCCCGGCAGTCCCGGGGTGCCCGGGGATATTGTCAAGAATACCGTCTCCATTCCTTATAATGATCCGGCGACCCTGGAACAGACCCTGCGCCAGGGCGCGGATGATATCGCCTGCGTGATCGTGGAGCCGGTGGCCGGCAACATGGGGGTGGTGGCGCCGGCCCCTGGCTTTTTGGAAACCCTGCGGGCCCTGACCGCCGAGCTTGGCATGGTGTTGATCTTTGACGAGGTGATCACCGGGTTCCGCCTGGCCTATGGCGGGGCCCAGGGCTATTTCGGGATTGAGCCCGACCTGACCTGTCTGGGCAAGATCATCGGCGGCGGTCTGCCGGTGGGCGCCTATGGCGGCAAAAAGGAGATCATGGCCGAGATTGCCCCGGATGGACCGGTCTACCAGGCCGGGACCCTGTCCGGCAACCCGCTGGCCATGGCCGCGGGCAGCGCCACCCTCAAGCTGCTCGGCGAGCCGGGGTTCTACGAGCAGCTTAACAATAAGGCGGCCGCCTTTGCCGATGAACTTGATGCGGTCGCGCAACGCACCTCCACCCCGGTCACCTTGAACCGGGTGGGCTCGATCATGACCGGTTTCTTTACCACCGGCCCGGTGACGGATTACAACTCGGCCATGCGGGCCGATGCCGGGAAGTACGGGACCCATTACCGGCAGATGCGGGCCCAGGGAATCTATCTGGCGCCGTCCCAGTTCGAGGCCGCGTTTATCTCCGCGGCCCACACTGATTCCGACCTTGAAATGGCACTGAAAATGACTGAATCGTCATTCAAAAAAATGCGGAAATAACAAAAAAGCCGTTGACTTTGAGGTAATGCCGTGATACCAAGTGAAACAGTTTTCCATGATGGCCGGGGTCTGTGCCGGGCCGGGAGAATCAATGTCCAGCACCCGTAAGGAACTGATGAAGATGCTGGGCGATTTTTCGACCATCGGCCTGACCCTGGCATCCGCGATCTTTGTCGGCTTCGGCATTGGCTACTGGCTGGATAAGAAGGTGTTCAACAACAGGACAACGCCTTGGTTCATGCTGATATTTCTGGGTCTCGGCATCGCGGCCGGCTTCAGGAATCTCTACCAGCTTACCAAGCGCAAGGATCTGTAAGGGCTTGCCCCTGGAAACAAGGATGGCAATGAGGGACGGAACGGAAATAAACAGTTTCCCCTTGAGCAGGGTGGAGGCCGGCAACTGGCTGTTGCTGGTGGGCATGACCATGGTTGCCCTGCTCTGCTTTACCCGGTTTTTTGCCCAGGGGGTTGTGGTCGGCGGCCTGATTGCCAACCTGAGTTTCATCATCTTGAAGCGGGATCTGTTCGGGATCATGGCCGGCCCTCTCAAGATCGCGAAACTCCGTTTTTTTATTAAATATTACGCCCGGCTGACGGTCCTGGCCCTGATTCTCTTTTTTCTGGTCAGGTATGAGTTGGTGGGTGTTTTGGGCTTGCTGGTCGGTCTGTCAACGGTGGTACTGAGCATCTTGTGCACCGCGGCGATCATGGCCACAAAATTTTATTCTACTTCCAAGGAGGCCGCGTAAAAGAAAATGGAACATCCGATACTGTTTATCTCTTTGATTTTGAAAGCAATAGGGATGCCCGTTCCCCACGGTCCGGTAGGGGATACGCTGCTGGCAAAGCTTGTTTCTCCCCATATGACCTATACCTGGCTGGTGATGGCCTTTCTGATCATCGTGCCGAAACTCACCATGGGCAAGCTTGAGATGATCCCGGGCAAGGGCCAGAATTTCTGGGAACTGGTCATCGGCGGCCTGGAGGGGTTCATGGCCGATAACATGGGCAAGGAAGGCGCGCGGATGATGTTCCCGATGCTGGCCACCTTTGCCCTGTACATCGTTGTCGCCAACATGATCGGCCTTATGCCGGGGTTCATGTCGCCCACCTCCAACCTGAACATCACCCTGGGCTGCACCATAATTGTTTTCATCACCACCCATATCCTGGGGCTCAGGTTTCATGGTGTCGGCTACATTAAACATTTTCTCGGGCCGATTCCCTGGTTGATTCCGCTGATCTTCCCCATTGAGGTGATCAGTCACCTGGCCCGGCTTCTGTCGTTGTCCATCCGGCTTTTCGGGAATATCATGGCCAAGGAAACCCTGCTGGGCATCCTGTTCATGCTGGCCGGCGCCTATTTCGCGCCGCTGCCGATCCTCTGCCTGGGCGTGCTGGTCTCTGTTGTCCAGGCCTTGGTTTTCCTGCTGCTCTCGATCCTCTACTTCTCCGCCGCCATGGAGCATGCGCATTAATCGTCATTACTTGAAAGCAAACCGGTAACAAATGGTTTCAATAGTTTTCTGGAAGAAGGCCAAACCGATAATTTTTTTAGGAGGAAAACAAAGATGAAAAAAGTAAGTATTCTGACCGCGTTCATGGTTCTGGGCCTTTCGTCCCTGGCAATGGCATCCGAGGGTGGCGGGGCCGCGGCATCAGGCGTCAACCTCGCCCTGGTCTGCCTGGCCGCCGCGCTGTCCGTTGGTGTTGCCGCATTGGGTTGTGGTATCGGCATGGGTACTGCCGTGGGCGGGGCCTGTAGTGGTACCGCCCGGAACCCCGAGGCCTCCGGTAAGATCACCGTGACCATGATCATCGGTCTGGCCCTGATCGAGTCACTCACCATTTACGGTCTGGTTATCTCGTTGATCCTGCTGTTCGCCAATCCGTTGCTGTAAGAATTTCATCGCCAGAACCCCGGCCGCTGATGGTCGCAGGTTTGAGGGCCGCGGGGAAACCCGCGGCCCTTTCTTTTTCAGTGGAATCGAACATAAGGGCAAGGAATGGGATCAGCGGACAGGGAGATGGTTATCCGACCCCAACGGGAAAAGGGAGAGTCCGGGCTGCCGCCAAGCGGACTTTTTTTATTGAACCCGGGTGATGCCGCGCGTGCGGGACAGTTGGCCGCCGACCGCGGGGCGAAAAAACGTTTCCTCTTTCACGGTCGGCTCGCGGTGGTGCCGGAAACAGAGAACCGCGGGCCTTTTTTTATAGCCGGCCCGGCCGTGGGCGCGCCCATGGCCGCCATGACCCTGGAGAAGCTGATTGCCCTGGGCGGACAAAGGATTCTGGTCGCCGGCTGGTGCGGCTCCCTGGTTCCCGGGCTTGGTCTTGGGTCGGTACTGCTGCCGACCTGGGCCTTGAGCGAGGAAGGTACCTCAACCCATTACCCCGTGGATCGGCGGCCTGAGTCCCCTGTTGCCTTGAGGGAACAGGTAAGGTCCGGCCTTGCCGCGGCCGGCTTTGCCACCAGTACCGGGCCGGTATGGACCACTGATGGTCTGTACCGGGAGAGCCGGGCAAAGGTGAATCAATACGGCAGCAAGGGCATCCTGGCCGTGGAGATGGAATATGCGGCCCTGGCCACGGTGGCCGCTTTTCGCTCCATCGAACTGGCCGGGGCCCTTTTGGTCTCCGACGCACTCTGGCCCGAAACCTGGCAACCCGGATTTCGCAGCCGGGATTTCAGGGAAAAGAATGCCCTCTTTGTGAGCGCTCTCCTGGACCTGGCCGGCAAACTGGCGCTGTAAGGCCGCCGGAGGGGGGGCCGAGGTGGTGGTTTCAGATATCCAAAACAAGTTGGGAAGGTATTCATTACCTGGGAATATTGTGATGCAGAAAACGGTCTACATGGTCAGCCTGGGCTGCGCCAAGAACCTGGTCGACTCCGAGGTGATGCTCGGGCTGCTCGATCAGGCCGGCTACGACATTGCTCCGGAACCGGAGACAGCTGATCTCCTGCTGGTCAATACCTGCGGTTTCATCGGCTCGGCAGTGGAGGAGGCGGTGGATGAGATCCTCGCCCTGGCCGAGTACAAGAAGGACGATCCGGCCAAGAAGCTGGTGGTCACCGGCTGTCTGGTGCAGCGTTACGGCGGGGAGTTGCAGAAAGAGCTGCCCGAGGTGGATCTGTTCGTGGGTACCGACCGGTTCAAGGACATCGTCGGCCTGCTCACCGGCCCGGAGCTGGCTACGCGTCTCGCCATCACCCCGGTCTCCACCTTTCTCATGGACAGTTCCCTGCCCCGCAAGCTTTCCACCCCGGCCCACCGGGCCTATCTCAAAATAACCGAGGGCTGCGACAATTGCTGTACCTATTGCCTGATTCCTTTGCTCCGCGGCCGCCTGCGCAGCCGGCCGCTTGCTGACCTGCTGGTCGAGGCCCGGGGCCTGGCCGCCACGGGACTCAAGGAATTGACCCTGGTTGCCCAGGACCTGCTGGCCTATGGCATTGACCTGGGCGGAGCCGGATTGACCGACCTGCTGGACGGCCTGCTCCGCGACACTGATATCCCCTGGATCAGACTGCTCTATCTGCACCCGGCCCGGCTTGGCCAGGAGTTCCTGGCCTATATCGCCGCCCACCCCCGGATCGTCCCCTATCTCGATATCCCGGTCCAGCATGTCAGCGACCGGATATTGAAGCGGATGAACCGGCCCTATGACGGCCAGCGGTTGGCCGACCTGGTGGCAATGATCCGCCGGCTGCTGCCCGGGGCCGCCATCCGCACCACCCTGATGGTCGGTTTCCCCGGGGAGACCGAGGCCGAGGTGGAGGAGTTGGCCCGGTTTCTCAGCCGACACCGTTTCGATCATCTGGGGGTGTTCGCCTATGCCGATGAACAGGGCTGCAAGGCCCGTCATCTGGACGGCCACTGTTCGGAGGAGGAGAAGCAGGAGCGGCGGGCCCGGATCATGGAACTCCAGGCCGGAATTTCCCGGGAAAAATTACAAAAATTTGTCGGACAACAGGAGCAGGTGCTGGTGGAGGGGGTCAGCCGGGAAACAGACCTGCTCCTTGAGGGGCGGACCAGGTTCCAGGCCCCGGAGATAGATGGCTGCGTGTACATCACCGCCGGCGACACCAGGCCGGGGGCCATGGTCGATGTCCGGATCACCGAGGCCCACCAGTATGACCTGGTCGGGGAACTGGTGCAGGGGGAGCAATAGGCAGGGGGACTATTTACTCCGGTTGACCCGTTCCCGCAGCTCTTTGCCCACCTTGAAAAAGGGCAGTTTCTTGGGCGGAACCTTGATCTTTTTGCCTGACTTCGGGTTGCGGCCCTGATAGGAGCCATACTCCTTGACCACAAAGCTGCCGAATCCGCGGATTTCGATACCGCCGTTGTCAACCAGGGTCTGGGTCATGGTGTCCAGGATCGTGTTGGTGATGGAGTCAGCCTCCCGCAAGGGGACATTAATCTCCTGGGCCAGGGCCTCGATCAACTCTGATTTATTCATCGCGTACTCCTTTCGCCGGTCCTGATTTGGAGCAGAGCCCGTGTTGCGCCACTGCGCTTCTTTTTAACTGATTTTTAATATTCTAAAATAAAAACATAAATTTAGTCAACAAGAAGCTTGGTAGTCACGGAGATTTTTACCTGGGGAAGATCTTTGCCAGGTCCCTGGCGGTGAGAATTCTGTATCTGCCGGAAGGGAGCGAACCCAGCCGGAGGTTGCCGTAGGCGGTCCGTTTCAAGGCCAGGACCCGGTGGCCGATGGCGGCGAACATCTTGCGTATCTGTCGTTTTCTGCCCTCATGGATGATGATTTCGATGGAGGTGTCCCGGGCCGATTGTCCGCAGACCCTGAGCCGGGCCGGCCAGGTCCTGCGTCCTTCCAGTTCGATGCCCTGCGCAAGCTGTTTGAGTTTGTCCGCCGCCGGCCGGCCGGCGACCCGGGCGACATAGGTCTTTTCCACCTCGTGGCTGGGGTGGATGATCCGCTGGGCCAGCTCGCCGTCATTGGTCAGGAGCAGGGCCCCCGAGGTATCCAGGTCCAGCCGGCCCACCGGGAAGACCCGGGTGGTGATCCCCTTGAGCAACGCAGTGACCACCGGCCGGCCCTGCGGGTCCTTGAGGGTGGTTACATACCCGGTGGGCTTGTTGAGCAGGATGTAGATCTTTTTTTCCGCATTGGCGACCGGGTTGTTGTCCACTGCGATCCGGTGCAGGGCCGGGTCCAGTTTCAGCCCCATTTCAGTGACCTTGCTGCCGTCCACGGTCACCCGGCCCTGGCGGATATATTCCTCTGCCTTGCGCCGGGAGGCGATCCCGGCCCTGGCCAGGATTTTCTGGAGCCGTTCTTCCATCAGCGCCATCGGGCCGGGACCATGGAGCCGATCCTGGCGTCCACCCTGGCCCTGGTCTCCGGGTCCACCTCCAGTATTGGCGGATACCAGGGTTTCATCCGGCAGTCAATGACCACCGGTTCCCTGAGTCCCACATGAAACCGGGTGACTGTCGAGTCGGCGGCATGGATATCCGCGGCCGGTTCAAAGCGGGTGAAGACCGTCCACAGGAATTCCTGGAGATTCCCGGTTGCCGCGTGGCTGTCATCGACCAGGATAACCAGGGGCCAGTCGGCCAGCCCCTGCCAGTTTGCCAGCCGGCCGGCCAGGCCCTTGTCCTGGTCATAGGGAGAGCCCTCCACCACCAGGGTGCCGGGCAGATAGGCCTTCGGCCGCTTGCAGCCGGCCGGCGGCAGGGAGCCGGTAAAGGTCTCGGGCAACTGTCGTTGTTTCTCCTTGCCCAGCCCCATCAGCATGGCCTTGGAACCCTTGTTCACCGAAGGACCGGTATAGTCCAGGGTGTCCTGGGAGACATTGGCAAAGATGTACAGGTCGGTCTGCCAGTTGACCCGCTCAAGCACATGCACCCACAGTTTCTTGAAATCAGCCACATCCAGATCGCCGTCGGTGATGATCAGGAACTTGGTCAACGACAGCTGGCCCTCGCCCAGGATCCGCAGGCCGGCGGCAAAGGCCTCCCTGGGGTAGCGATTCGTGACCCGGGCCGCGGCCAGGCAGTGAAAGCCGGTCTCGCCAAAGGTCTTTAACTGGCGGACGTTGTTCATCACCAGGGGGAAGAGCGGGGAGAGCAGGTCCTGAAGAAAGTCGCCGATGTAGAAATCCTCCTGCCGGGGCCGGCCCACCACAGTGGCCGGATAGATGGCATTTTTGCGATGATAGAGGTGGCTGGCCTGGAACACCGGGTAATCATGGGTCAGGGAGTTGTAGCCGTAATGGTCGCCGAACGGGCCTTCCGGACGGCGGACATGGGGCTCCACCCTTCCCTGGACGGCAAACTCGGCATGGGCCACCAGGGGATGCTGGTGCTTGCCGGTCCGGACCATCTCCAGTTTTCCGCCAAGCAGCAGCGAGGCCAGCATCAGCTCGGGGATGTCCTCGGGCAGGGGGGCGATGGCCGCCAGCATCAATGCCGGCGGACCGCCGATGAACAGGGTCATCGGCAGGGGTTGGTTTCTCTGCTCCGCGGCATGGTAATGGTAGCCGCCGCCCTTGTGAATCTGCCAGTGGATGCCGGTGGTGACGTCGTCGTAGCGCTGGATCCGGTACATGCCGAGATTGTGGCCCCGTCCGTCCGGATGTTCGGTATAGATCAGGGGCAGGGTGACAAAGGGGCCGCCGTCCGAGTGCCAGGAGGTGAGCATCGGCAGTTCGCTCAGGCGGGCGGGCTGCATGCAGCACTCCATGACCGGTGCGTTTTTAGTGGACTTTAGGCCGACTCTCAAACCCTGGCCGAGCAGAGGACGAGCCTGCCAGAGGGTGGACATCTTGGGCGGCATCAGATGCTCGACAAGATTGACCAGATCGCGGACAAAATCAAGGGGGCGGCGGCCAAAGGCAAGCTCCAGCCGTTCTCCGGTACCGAAAAGATTGGTCGTTACCGGGAATGAAGAACCTTTGACATTGGTGAAGAGCAGAGCCGGGCCCCGCCGGGCTATAACCCGTCGATGGATTTCTGCAATCTCAAGATAGGGGTCCATCTCGCTGTCAATGATCAGCAGCTGATCATTTTTTTGCAGGATATCCAGGAAATTGCGCAGATTAAGGATAGGGGGCATGGCTCTTAATGGTAAATAATCAAAGGTTTTTTAACTTTTCGCTATAAGCTGCATGGTTAGCCATTACGCTGACCTTCTTTTTGTTTTGCGGAGCCGTGCCCTTGATGTTGGGACAACGGTTCCTCGCAGTAATGAATGACTTCCCCGGTTTCGTAGTCAGTAATTTTCTCGAAATAGCTATCATTGTCTCTGTCAATTACTCTTTGCCGGTGGACAAGTTTGTCTCTGCTGTGGGAATGATCCGGAGCCGAGAGCTCCTCAACGAATGGTCGATTTTCGTCTGGGCGCTTTGCCTTCGATCTATATCCATCGCGGACTACGATGGTTTCGGTGATAGAAACACTATAGTTGCGTTTTGTACTTCCGCATTTAGTACATGGGACGCGGCCTTGCGGAGTGTCACCACTATCGTCGATTGGAGTTTCGCAATCTGCACATTCAGTTGTTTCGTGAGACTCAGTCATTCTGGCTATCAGTGGTGATGGTCGTGATCGTCAAGGAACAGCTCATGGTATTCTTTTTCCTGCAGATGGGTACGCATGAGTGTGGAAAGCAGGTCGACCACCTGTTCTATCTCATAATCATCAAGACGCGGAATGAGGGTGCCAAGCAGTTGCTTGCGGCTGAACAGGTTGAGAAAAAGGGCCAGCGAACGTTCATCGGTTATGCGATCTAAGCCAAAACAGATCTCGTCTGCAGGTATGGACGATTTTTCGGTCACAGTCAGCCTTTGAGGATTTTCCACCAGACTTTACGACTGCGTGGCCCATCGTATTCACAGAAAAAAATACGCTGCCAGGTGCCGAGCCGTATCCGGCCGTTTTCAATAAACACAGGGGCGGAACTGCCGGTCAATGTGGTCAGCATGTGGGAGGGCGAGTTGCCCTCCCGGTGCCTGTATGGATAGTCTTCGGGGATAATCCGGCCAAAGACCCCGATCAGGTCGCTCTGAACAGCCGGATCGGCGCCCTCGTTGATGGTGATTCCCGCGGTGGTGTGCGGGTTATAGACCACCAGCAGGCCGTCGCTTACGCCGCTGTCGTCAACCGCCTGCTGGAGTTGTGTCGTGATATCGACAAACTCCATGTGGGCGGAGGTGGAAACGGCAAATTGACCCGAAGGCATATGGCTAGCCCTTAATTCTGCAGCTGCCAGTGGCCGTTTTCATCACGGCAGGCCGTGGTGTATGTCTTATCCATCTTGCCGTCGATCACCGCATCAATCTCTGCTTTACGACAGACCCTGCTTGTCGTTGGATCGGTATACGCCGGTTGCGGGGTGACATTGTACTGGTTGCCGTTATCGGGATTGACCCATGACGAGGTTCGGTTGGACACCCCCCGTTCATAGACATGATTAAGTTGTTGACGATCATATTTATCCATTTCATTTCCGACAATGTAGCCGAGCATGGTGCCGACTGCGGCCCCAATCAGGGTGGCCTCGGTGTTATGTCCGATCATCTGGCCGATGAGGGCCCCGCCTGCCGCTCCGCCGACGGCTCCAGTCTGTGCTTTATTCATGTTGGCACAGGAAGTGAGTGCAAACATACAGAGAATTGCCAGTATACTGAGATGTTTCATAGTGACCTCCTACTTGTCATCTTTTAGAGTTTTTGGAAAGTTGCGTTCAGGTTGAATGCCGAGTTCTTTTAATGCTTCAACCCGGGCGATCAGATTGCCCCGTCCCGAGACCAGTCTTTTTCGTGCGGTCTGCCAGGAGTTGCGGCTCTGCTCAAGTCGAAAGCCTATCTCTTCAAAGGCTTCGGCAAAACCTACGAATTTATCATAAAGATTTCCAGCCTGTTTGGCAATAGTTAAACCGTTGCGGCCCTGTTCATCTATCCGCCACAGGTGATGAATAGTGCGGAGTATGGCCAGCAGGGTCGATGGGCCGGCGAGGATAACTTTTTTCCGCATGGCCTGGGTCAGCAGTTCGGGCTCCTGTATGAGAGCCGCTTGAAAGGCCCCTTCTACCGGCATAAAAAGCAGAACAAAGTCCAGGCTGTTGAGGCCGGGCAACTGGTGGTACTGCTTGCCGGCAAGTCCTTTGATGTGGCTATGCAGGGAGTGAAGATGCTGCTTGAGGAGTTTCTGTTGCTTTTTGGGATCCAGCTCATGCGCGGCCAGGGCCCAGGACTTAAGCGATACCTTGGCGTCGATAACAATGTCCCGGTTTTTCGGCAGGTGAATAACGATATCCGGCTGGCGAAGCTGTCCCTGCTCGTTGTGGATGGCGGCTTGAGTTTCAAATTCAGTTCCCTTACGGAGCCCGGAATCCTCAAGAAGCTTTTCCAGGATCATCTCACCCCACTGTCCCTGGATCTTGCTTTTTCCCTGCAGGGCCTCGGTGAGATGGATGGCATCGGTGCTGAGTTGCTGGTTCAGATCCCTCAGCAATTCTATTTCTCTGCGCAGGGCGGAATGGTCACGGGATTCCTTGTCATAGACGTCTTCCACCCGCTGTCTGAACGCCTGCAGCTGTTCACGCATCGGTTCAAGGATCGCCTGCAGGCCGGATTCGTGTTGAGCGTTTAGTTGCGCGCCTTTTTCACTTAAGGTCTGCCCGGCCAGCAGTTGGAAGTCTCGTTCCATTTGTTTTCTGGTCGTTTCCAAAAGGGATTCCCGCTCCTGCATAAGTTTCCGAGCCGAGACCAGTTCGGCCTCTAAAGCGGCACTGAGTTCGGCCTCTCTCCGGTTTTGAACGCGTAAGCCGTCCCGCTCAGCCCGCAGCCGGTCAATATCGGTATCCAGACGTGAAATATTGCGTCCGGCCTGTTCCAGGCGGATGGATAAGCCGATATTCCGGCGGCTCAGCCTGGTATACAGTATGAGGCCGAAGAAAAGCATCGGGATGCCGGCGCAGAACAGGCCGAGAACAAGGGATGGCCCGTGCAGTCGCTCTGCAAGAAGGATAAGGGAGTTCAAGGGTTAACGAATCCGGTGCAGACGGCGCAGCTCTTCAAGCTCTTCAAGGAGTTGCAGGGCCAGGGCGCAGCCGGGAAGATTGACTCGCAGATCCCGTTGCAGGCGGATGGTGGTCTGGACCCGTTTTATTTCAATGGCCGTAAAGTGCCATTCTCCCGGTGCGGTCCCCTGCGGATTTAACAGTCCCTCGTCAATCATCTCAAGAATAAGTTCTGCGGGAACTCCGCAGAATCGACAGAGATCACCGAAACTGCAGCGGGTATTTTCATCAAGTACAGTACCTGTTATTTGGGTGAATGTGTCTGTCATCTTACAGTCCCAGGTCATTTCTCGGGTTGGTCGGCATGATTTCGGCCATCTTCTTATACAGTTCTTTCTGCTCTGTTGTTTTTGCTTCAGGCACAACTATGCGTAGGTTGACGATCTGGTCGCCCTGTTTTTTTGCTGTCGACAGCCCCCGGCCTTTCAGTCGCAGCTTGTTGCCCCCCTGAGAACCGGCGGGGATTTTCAGCTGAACTTTCCCGCCCAGGGTGGGCACGGTGATGGTTGCGCCCAGGGCCGCTTCCCATGGTGTAATCGG
>JAKITW010000042.1 GCA_021647905.1 Desulfobacterales bacterium
TCGCCGCCGCGGCGAAGCGAGTTCCTGCTTGATAGCCTGTTTATGAACAGCCGGCCCTTCTCAATGGAGCGGCCGTTGGTAGAAGAAGACCCCTTTCCCGACAGGAGGGGGGTTACTGAATGTTTACTCCTACCTTCATAAAAAGTTACTCATAGAGCATTGAGATGCTTAGAGAGGTATGATCCCTGGTGGCGTTATGGGGCATGAGTTACACCGCGTTATCCGCAACTCATTAACCACCACAGCGCCCCACTGGCTCACTCATGAAGAGAGATATTCTCTTCTGGTATTTTCTCTGGCGATAAAATTCGATAGTTTAAAACCCACCAGTTTCTCCAAGGAATCCTTTTCCTCTAAAATTTTGTCCAGATCCCACTCAAACCATTTGAGAGACTCCAGCTTGCGAATCTGTTCTTCACTGAAACGATACCTTATAATCCTGGCGGGATTACCGGCAACAAAGGCATAGGCGGGAATCGATTTGGTTACCACGCTCCCGGCACCGACGATTGCACCGTTGCCGATCTCTACCCCGCGTAAAACAATCGAATAAGATCCGATCCATACATCATGGCCGATCTTGACACGATACATGTTGTCCCATATACCGGTATTATATAAATGTTCTTTTGTTTTTGAATAGATGGCATCATGAATTGAGAAATTTGTGAATATATGATCGCGCGGACCAATGGTCACATGGTGGGAAATCATCGAATAGTTGCCGATCGTTGCCCTGACGACGATACTGTCGCTGTTGCATGATGAATACTTCCCCCACTTTGTAATTCTAATTATCGTGCCGGGCGAGAAACCGTTCGTATCATTATATATATTTGAATCATCAATCGAGACGGCCGAATACCATTTCACGACCCGAACCACAATTTTTGATATCAACTTTATTATGATTTTTTTCATTGCCGAAACATGTCTTTTTCAGGAAGTCTTTTGCCAGAAAATCACCCTTTACTCATGTGCGATGGGCGCATAAATCCGAATAATGTCGTCCTCCACCTCGAAGGTAGAGTCAGGTCGCCTTTCTGAAACGAAGGCCTCAAGGGCGCTCAAGGTGGGATAGTCGTTTTCACCGACAAACTCGCGGGCATCATCGATCAGGATGACGTGGCCCTTGTGATAACTACTGAATATCTGTTCCAGCTCTTCCATGATCGGCGTTTCTTTTTCTCCCTTGGCCGTTTCCCCGGCCGAGTAGTGCCCGTCCAGCCAGAAAAGACATGGCTCACGAATTTCCTGAAGAATTTTATTCAGCTCAACAGTGCTGTCTCCCTGAATAATCCTTATATGCTTGTATTTTGAGAATTTATTTACTGCGTTGCTGTAAAGTTCGGCCTGGAGTTCAATCGAAAAAATGTCTCTAAAGACATTTTTCATCGCCAGGACCATCTCGCCGTGATAGGTGCCGGTCTCTATCAGGATCGGCAGGTTGAATTTCCGGGCGTATTCCTTCACTGCTCTTTGCTTGACACAATGCGGCGTAGGGATCGGTCTCCCACTCCTCATCCATTCTCTATACTTAAAATAATCAACTATTGCGCTAAACACACGGGCACCTGTTCTGATGTTAAAATAGAGGTCCGGGGATCAGCTCAACACCTCTTGCATATTCTGCAATCTGGCATAGAGGCCGTTCATCGCCATCAACTGGTCATGGGTGCCCTGTTCGGAAATCCTTCCACCCTGGATAACAATAATCCGGTCCGCGTTTCTGATCGTTGACAGCCGGTGAGCGATGACAAAGGTGGTCCGGTCTTTCATCAGATTTTCAAGGGCATTCTGCACCTCGCGCTCCGACTCGGTATCAAGGGCAGAGGTGGCCTCGTCGAGAATAAGGATCGGCGCATTCTTTAACAGGGCCCGGGCAATGGAAAGCCGCTGCCGCTGCCCGCCGGACAGCCGGGCGCCCGACTCGCCGATCATCGTATCAAAACCCTCCGGAAGCTCGTGGATAAAATCCAGGGCATTGGCCGCCCTGGCCGCGGCGACGATCTCATCCTCGGAACGGGTCAAATCACCGTAAGCGATGTTGTTGCGCACCGTATCGTTGAACAGGATAGTCTCCTGGGAGACAATACCGATATTCCGGCGCAGCGACTTGAAGGTCACCTTGCGGATATCATGGCCGTCGATCCGGATCGCGCCGGAGGTCACGTCAAAAAACCTCGGGATCAGGTTCACCAGGGTGGTCTTGCCGCCGCCGCTGGGCCCGACAAAGGCGACCACCTCGCCGGCCCGGATCGTGAGGTTCAGATCATCGAGCACCCTGGTCTTGCCGTCATAGCTGAAATTGACCCGGTCAAACTCGATCTTCTTTTCAAAGGGCGGCAGGCTCAGCGCACCGGGACAATCGACAATGTCGGGCTTGACATCGAGCAGTTGAAAAACCCGCTCGGCAGCGGCAAATCCCTGTTGCAGACTGGCGTTGATGTTGCTCACGCTCTTGATCGGATCATAGATCATGATCAATGCGGTCATAAAGGAAAAAAAGGTGCCGGGCGTCGAGGTGCCGCTCAACACCTGGTGTCCGCCGAACCAGATCACCACCCCGATGCCCACCCCGCCGAAAAGCTCCATCACCGGGTGCTGCAGGCTGTTTATCTTGACATTCCTGATGATGATGGAGAACAACCGGTCCACCAGCTTGGCAAACCGGCCGATTTCATATCTTTCCATCCCAAATGCCTTGACGATCCGGTGGCCGACAATGGTCTCGTGGAGGTTGTTGGAGATCAGCGCCACGGTCTGCTGGTTGTTGCGGCTCAACTGCCGGAACATGCGTCCGAAATAGGCGACCGGGATGATGGCCAGGGGCAGGAAGAACATGGCCATCAATGCCATCTTCCAATCCAGGTAAAAGACCACGCCGACCAGAGCGAAGACCTGGAACAGGTCCTTGAGCACCCCGACCATGACCCGGGACACGGCCCCCTGGATCAGGGTGACGTCGGAGATGACCCGGGAAATGAGTTCGCCGGTGGGGGTCTTGTGGAAAAAGGCAACCGGCAGGGAATGGATGTGCACATATATCTTTTTGCGCAGATCGCGGATAATGGACTGGCCAACAGTGTCCAGGGTCACTGAGTAGAGGTAGTAAAAGACCCCCTTGACCAGGAACACCAGAATCAGGGCGATCGGCAGCAGATTGAGCATTAAGCTGTTTTTATTGACAAATATCTCGTCAAGCAGCGGCTTGACCAGATAGGCCTGGGCCGCGCTGGTGCCGGCGACCAGCACCATGCTGACCATGGCCAGTAAAAGCCTTGCCCGGTAGGGGAGTATAAATGAGTAAAGACGTTTGAGCAGTTCTTTATTGTTCATTATCAAATCTAGAGTTTTTGTAACTGGTCACCGGCCAGGTGAAAGAGGTCCACCGGCTTTTCCCGCAAGCAGCGGCAAGGATACACTATTCTACCGGACATACTCCATATTTTTTAGACCCTCTGCCCGAAACATCTGCGCAGGTAAGCGAGCCTGTGAGACTCCGGTTATCCATCTTTTTCCACCTTCTTCCGGCGATGATCGCCTTGCAGGGCCAGTACCTCCCGGGCCGCGGTCAGGACCTGCCCGACGCTGATCCCGGCCATGCACTCCCGTTGGGTCGGACATTGTCTCTTTAAACAGGGGCTGCAGTCCAGTTCAACCCGGACCACCCGGTGCTGGTCACCGAATGGTCCGGTGCGCCGGGGAGCGGTGGGCCCGAACAGCGCCACCACCGGCACACCGGCCGCCGCGGCGATATGCATCGGCCCGGTATCAGTGGAGATCACTACCGCAGCCCGGCCATACAAGGCGGCCAACCCCTTCAGGCTGGTCATCCCGGCCAGGTTAACCGCCCGCTCCTCCATGGTTGCGACAATCCCCTTGATCAGCCGCCGATCCGCGCTGCTGCCGGTGAAGACCACCCGGCACCCATCCGCGGCCAGACGGTCGGCCAATGCGGCAAAGGAGTCGTTGGGCCAGAGCTTGGTCTCCCAGGTGGCCATCGGGTTTATCGCCACCAGGGTCTCTTCCCTGCCAACGCCATGGGAGGCGAGCAGGTCGCTTATCTCCTGGTGGCACTCCTCGGAAACCGGTATCTCATAACGGATCTCCGGGCAGGGAACACCGATGGCCGCCAGCAAATGAAGCTCCCGGAGCAGGGCATGCTGGTCCATGTCCACCGCCGGGACCCGTTCGTTTAAAAAAATATAACTGCACTCGGCATGTTCCATGCCCCGGCCAAAGCCGACCTTGCGGCCCCCCCGGGCCAGACCTACCAGCACCCCGCTCTTCATCAGGCCCTGGAAATCGATGATCAGCTCATAGGAGACAGCCCGCAGTTCCCTGATGAAATCCCACACCTCCCGCAGTGTTGCCAGCCGCGGCCCGTGCCTCAGATCATACGCCCATTTTTTACGCCTGGAGACCAGGACCCGGTCAAGCTCGGGATGGCTGATAACGATATCCGCGGCCGCCTCCTCCACCAGCCAGTCGATCCGGGCCTCGGGATAACAACAACGCAGGGCAGCCAGGGCCGGCAGGGTATGGGTGACATCGCCAATGGCGCTGGTCTTGACAATCAGGATATTCAAGGATTGACCTTGGGTTCAGGATTCAGGATTCAGGGTGCAGGGTGCAGGGAAATATTATTTTCCGGACCACGATTACAGCTCCATATTTTTTACCGTCCACTGCCCACTGTCCACCGCCCACTGTTTTTTCCGCCCTCTGTCCACCGCCCTCCGTCCACCGTCCACCGTCATCCGTCTTCTGTCCTCTGTCTTCTGTCATCCGTCATCTGTCTTCCGTCTTCTGTCTTCCGGTAAGCCGGTCCAGGATCCAGAGTACCGCGTCATACAGGTCTTCGGCCACATGCTCGGGCTGCACCTGCTCCCTGGGACCGATGTAATCATGGTCGCCCCGGCCGTAGCCGGTCAACACCAGCACCGGGGTGGCATTACAGGCCCTTGCGCACTTGAGGTCGGACCAGCGGTCGCCCACCACGAAAGATCGGGACAGATCCAGATCCAACTCCTTTGCGGCCCGGGTCAGGAGTCCGGTCCCGGGCTTACGGCAGTCGCAGGCTATCCGGGACCCCGGTTCCTTGCCCTCGGGATGATGGGGACAGACATAGATTCCGTCCAGATGCGCGCCCCCGGCCGCCAGTTCATCCTCCATTTTCCCATGCACCGCGTCCAGCAGCTCCAGCGGGAAATAGCCCCGGGCCAGGCCGGACTGGTTGGTCACCACCACCACCGGGACCCCCTGCTCGTTCAACAACCGGATGGCGGCCGCAACCCGCGGCAACAACTGAAAACGGGATATATGGTTGATATATCCCATCTGCTCGTTAATGGTCCCATCCCGGTCCAGAAAAACCGCCGGTCGCATCATGATCCTCCCTCTGTCCCTGTCCGCAAGAGCAGTTTTTTTATCGCCTCCAGCACCTCGGGACTGGATATCCCGGTCATACAACGGAAATTCTCTTTCCGGCAATGGGTCTTCAAGCAGGGGCTGCAGGGAATTTCCTTGCGGATCACCAGGCTGGTGTCCGAATAAGGGCCGGTGGTCACCGGGTTGGTGGAGCCGAATATCGCTGCGGTCGGGGTGGCCAGGGCCGCAGCGACATGCATCAACCCGGAATCGTTGGTCACGAATACCCGGCACTGCTCGATCAGGGCCATGACCTGCCCCAGGCTGGTCCTGCCGGTCAGATCAACGACATGTCCCGGCGCCGCCGCAACAATGACAGCGGCTGTTTGCCGGTCCGCCGCAGTACCGAAGACCAGCAGCTGGCCATCCAGTTCCCTGGCAACAAGATCGGCGAGGCGGGCGAACTTTTCCGCTGGCCAGCGCTTGGCCGGGCCGTAGGCAGCACCGGGGTTCAATCCGATCAGCAGCCGCTTTTCACCGGATGGGCGATCAGCAAGCGCGGCGACAAAACCCTGGGCCCAATGTCGGTCCTGGTCGGAGAGATCAAGAAAAAGGTCGTCCGGTCCCAGCGTCAGGCCAAGGTCCGCGAGCAACCCCTGGTAATAATGAACCTGGTGGATCTTTTTTCTGGCCTTGGGCAATACCACCGGATGGGTAAGAAAAAGCCGGCGGCCGTCGGTGCTGTAACCGGCCCGGTTGGGGATCCCGGCCAGAAAGGTTATCAGGGCCGCCTCAAAGGCGTTCTGCAGCAGGATGGCCAGATCAAAGCCCTGGTCACGCAAGTCAGCGATCAGTTGCCGCCGGCCCCTGAGCCCTTGATGGCAACCGTTTTTCTCATAAAGGAAAATGCGGTCCACATGGGGGCTGGCGCTGAAGACATCGGCCACCCACGGCAGGGCCAGCAGGGTTATCTCGGCCTTGGGGAAGTTCCCCCGGATGGTGCGTACCGCCGGGGTGGTCATGATCGCGTCGCCGATCCAGTTGGTGGAACGGACCAATATCTTTTTCAGGTTCAGGGTGGTCAGGTTTTTTCTCATGATCTCAAGGAGCGCATTGCCCATTGATGCCGGAAATAAAAAAATGCAGCCTGCCCCTGGGCAGACGGCATCATATGCGCCAAATTAATGCGGCCACGATACACCTTTTCAACAAAAGAGGAAACAACGAAGGGGCGCGGCTCCCGGCCGGCTGCTAAAAATGGGCGGGCGAATCAATCTCGTTGAGCCAGGTCAGGTACTCGGCCACCCCCTGCTCCACGGTACGGAAGGGCGCATCATAGCCTATCTCCCGCAATCGGCCGATTTCCGCCTCGGTGAAGTTCTGATACTTGCCCTGGAGATGCTCCGGAAAGGGAATATACTCGATTTCACCCCGGCCGTGATAGGCGATCACCGCCCGGGCCACATCGTTAAAGGGCTGGCTGCGGCCGGTGCCGACATTGAAGATCCCGGACCGGTCGGGATTATCGAGAAACCAGAGATTCACCCCCACCACATCGCCGACATAGATAAAATCACGGCGCTGCTCGCCGTTGCCGTACCCGTCGGTCCCCTTGAAAAGCCGCGGGTTTTCACCACGGTTGAGCTGGCCGTTCAAATGAAAGGCCACGCTGGACATGGTCTTCTTATGCGCCTCCCGGGGGCCGTAGACATTGAAATAACGAAACCCGGCGACCTGGCTCTCGGCCTCGGGCAGAAGCCGGCGCACATACTGGTCGAAAAGGAACTTGGAGTAGGCGTACATGTTGAGCGGCGACTCGTATTGCCGCTCCTCTTGAAACACCTTGCCGCTGCCGTAGACCGAGGCCGACGAGGCATAGAGATAGGGAATTTTTTTACTCAGGCAGTAGTGGAGCAGGCTTTTCGAGTATTGGTAGTTATTGGCCATGATGTAGCTGCCATCCCATTCGGTGGTATCCGAGCAGGCGCCCTCATGGAAAATCGCCCGCACCGGTGCCGGCAACGACCAGTCGGCCCGGATCATCTCGATGAAATCCTCCTTGTCCATGTAATCGAGGATCTCACAGTCAACGATATTGCGGAACTTCACCCCGTTCTTAAGGTTGTCGACCACCAGGATGTCGGTATGGCCGCGGTCGTTCAAGGCCTTGACGATATTGCTGCCGATAAAACCGGCGCCGCCGGTGACGATATACATTATAAATTGGTCCTCTGATTGATTAATGGTTCAAACCGTTCAAACCGTTCAAACGCTCAAACGGTTCTATCCCTGTCCCCCTGGATGGAACGCATGATCAGCGAAGAACTCTTGCCGTTGACCAGATCGACCAGGGCGACCTGGCCGCCCCAGGCCTTGACCTCGCTGCCGCCCACCACCTGATCCTCGGTATAATCCGCGCCCTTGGCAAGCACCTCCGGCCGCACCGCGCGAATCAATGAAAGCGGCGTGTCCTGGTCAAAAAGGACCACCGCGTCCACCGCAGCCAGGGCCGCCAGTACCCGGGCCCGGTCACCCTCGCGGATGATCGGCCTGCCCTCGCCCTTTAAGGCCCGCACCGATCGGTCGGTATTCAAGCCGATTACCAGGCGATGGCCCAGCCGTTTGGCCTTTTCCAGGTAGGAGACATGTCCGGCATGGAGGAGATCGAAACAACCGTTGGTAAACACGATCCGCTCACCCCGGGCCCGCCAGGACTCCACCCGCAGGAGCAGATCCGGCAGGGAACAGATCTTTTCCGATTGCTCCAGGGCCTGTTCAGCGGACAGCGATTTGATCAACTCTTCCCGCTGGATCGGCGCGGTGCCGACCTTGCCCACCACCACCCCGGCGGCCAGATTGGCCAGATGCAGTGCATCCAGACGGGACAATCCGGCAAGCAGCCCGGCGGCGAGTACCGCAATCACCGTATCACCGGCGCCGGAGACATCGTAGACCTCCCGGGCCAGGGCCGGAATCCGCCGGATCAGTTCTCCCTCCACCAGGGCAATGCCCTGACCGCTCAGGGTCACGGCCAGAAAATCAAGCTCCAGTTCCCGGCACAGCTCCCGGCCCGCGGCCAGCAACGGTTCAAGTTCCGTTGCCCGGGTCCGGCAGGCAGCGGCCAGTTCCAACCGGTTGGGCGAAATAGCGGTAGCCCCGGAATATTTTTTATAATCCTGGCCCTTGGGATCGACCAGCACCGGTATCCCCGCGGCCCGGGCCATGGCGATAACCTCCCGGCAGACCGCGTCGGAGAGTACCCCCTTGGCATAATCGGAAAGCAGCACCAGGCCGACGTCTCCGGCAACAAACTTGGCCCGAATCCCGGCAAGCAGCCGCTCCTGGTCCGTAATTTTCAGATCAGGAACCCGTTCCCGGTCAATGCGCAGCATCTGCTGCTGACCGCTGATAATCCTGGTCTTGGTGATCGTGGACCACCCATCCAGGGCCACCACGGCAGCAGTGTCAATGGCCTCGCCCCGCAGCAACTCCAGGAGCCGGTTGCGATTGGGATCACAGCCGACAAAACCGGCCAGGGCCACCACCACCCCGAGTCCGGCGAGATTGGCCGCCACATTGGCGGCCCCGCCGGCCACCTCGTTTTCGTGCACCAACTGGACCACCGGCACCGGCGACTCCGGAGAGATCCGGTTGACATCGCCCCAGAGATAGCGATCCAGGATCAGGTCGCCCACCACCAGCACGGTCTTTTTCGTAAACCCGGAGGTTACCGCGGCCAGGGCCTGTTGTTCACTTTCAAACACCTTCCGCCTCCATGCACGCCGCCTCGATCATCTCGCAGAGGATATGACCGATAAGGATATGGGCCTCCTGGACCCTGGCGGTGACGGAAGAGGGGACATGAATGCAGACATCCGCCAGTCCCTTGAGCCGGCCGCCGTCGAGCCCGCCGGCAAAGCCCACGGTATAGGCGCCCCGGTCGCGGGCCGCCTTGATCCCGGCCAGCACATTGGCACTGTTGCCCGAGGTGGAGATACCAACCACCGCATCGGCCGGGGTACACAGTCCCTCAATCTGCCGGGCAAATATCCGGTCAAAATGGTAGTCATTGGCCAGGGCAGTGATGATCGAGGTGTCGGTGGTCAGGGCGATTGCCGGCAAGGCCCTCCGTTCGCGGGTAAACCGCCCGATCAACTCGGCAGCCAGGTGCTGGGCATCGGCAGCGCTGCCGCCGTTGCCCATCCACAGGATCTTGCCGCCCTGTTGCAGGCAGGTGACAAGGGAGCGGGCCACCTCGGTTACAACGGGAACCAGATCGCTTAAACCGTCAATCACCCGGCAATGCTCGTCAATGGCCGCCATCACCCGGTCATCGGAAACTTCGCTGTCCATAAAGGACGACCTCTCTTCCACCAGTTGAAATAAATGGAGTCTCCCCGCCACAGGCGGCGGGGAGACTCCATAAGTTAAGATCTACTTGTACTTATCAGATTCGCGCCCACCCCGCAACAAGAGGAAGTTGCCGGGTAAGGTTTCGGTAAACCCCGTACGTTTGAGGTTGGACCGGGAAAGGGGTTTTCTTATACCGAACGGTGTAGCGGACCCTGAGCCGCAGCCGTGACGGCAAAAGCGGAATTTGAAACAACCTCGGCATGATATGCTTATGGCTTCCGAATCGCCGCCGCGGCGAAGCGAGTTCCTGCTTGATAGCCTGTTTATGAACAGCCGACCCTTCTCAATGGAGCGGCCGTTGGTAGAAGAAGACCCCTTTCCCGACAGGAGGGGGGTTACTGAATGTTGACGTTGCCGGGACCGGATCAGGCCTACGAATCCAGCAGCTGTTCGAGGTTGTCCCTGGCAAACTCGATGGTCGGATCCAGGGACAAAGAGAGCTGAAAATATTTGATCGCCTCATTGTTCCGGGACAACTTCCGGTAGTTGACCCCCAGGTTGGCATAATCAATGGCCGATGACGGGTTCAGCTCCACGGTCTTGGTGAAATGGGTCACCGCGGTCTCATACTCGCCCAGCTTGAAGTGGCAGAAGCCGAGCATGTTGTGCAGATCCGGCCGGGTCTTGTCAATGTCCGCCCCCTTCTCCAGGACATCGATGGCCTCGCGGTACTGGGAGAGATCCTTGAGACAGCTGCCCAGGTAGGAGTAGATGTAGGGCAGGTCTTCTTCAAGGGGATCAAGGGTCAGGGCGCGCTCGAAATGGGCCAGGGCCTCGTCGTTCCGGCCCATGGTCAAGAGGTTGCGGCCCAGGAAGAACTCGATGTAATAGGCATCGGGCAACAGTTTCCGGGCCCGGAGCAGCCGCGCATTGGACTCCACCGGATCGGTGATCAACTCGGCCATCAGCTTGGTTGCGAAGAGACCGGCGTTCTGGCTCCGGGACCGCTCCCGGAAATGGGCGCCGGGTACAATGGTGTAAATAGTCGACATCTGCAACTGCGGATGTTGGGTGTTGATAATATAGACCTCCATGCCCAGCCTGGCCAACGCCGCCATGCAGTTCTCCACCTCCACCCGCATATTGTTATCGCCCAGGTTGGGCAGGGAGTGGAGATCGACCATCGGCTGGTCATGGGTGAGATACCCCACCTCATCCATTGCCAGGGGCTTGGGCAGACCGCTGGCCACATAGTTGGACTTGGTGTTGAAATCACCGGCCAGCTGCGCCACCTCTGTCAGGGCCCTGATCAATGCCTTTTCCGGGTCCGGGGTGGTGCCGGCGGTGTAGACGATCTCACTGGTGGCCGGAAAGGTGCTGGGGTCCACGGCCATGGCGCCGATGGTGGGAATCCCGGTATCAAGGGAGAAATCGTTCAGATAAATCTCAATCCCGTGCCGGGTGAACTTGCGGATCAATTCCCGGGACACCGGGTCCCTGGCCGATGCCGGGTCGATCCGCGGCACCCGCACCTCATCGTGACTGACCACCGCGCAGACGTGTCGCTCAACGATCTCGCAGATCCCCTGACAAATCGCCTCTTCATAAGTATTGCCGGCCGAGGGGCCGTTGAACTCGTTGATCGCATAAAACCAGGAATAGGGAACCAGCACCTCCTCCCGGCGATTAAGATTGGTGGCCCAGGTCCATTGGATAGGCACCTCGGCCAGGAGCTGCTCAAGCAGGACGACATCGGTTGTCTGGTCATGAACCGACTGGAGCAGCTGCTCCAGGGGCATCAACGGCTGCCCCGCGGCCTTGAGATTGGGATAGGTGTCAACGATAAAGTTGTCCGGGTTCTTGATAAAACTGAAAAAGCTGAACCGCTCGGCCAGTTCCATGCAGGCGCTGGCCCGGGATTGGGCCGGGGTGCCGCCCTTGCCCATCTGCTTTTTGTTGCCGATGATATCCCGGGCATCCTTGCCGGTAACACTGAAGTAGACCGGAATGTCCAACCGGCCGTTGTCGATCCGCCGCACCTCTTTCAAGATATCAAGGTCCACGGCGCTGAGTCGCTTCAGAAACCGCTCCACGGTCTCCTCGGGCGTGAACACCTTGTCCTGATCATAGGTATAGGTCTTGAAACAATCCGTCAGCCTGATAGGTCTCTTTTCCATTTTCCCCCCGTTCAGTCGGCAGCGCGCATCCTACCCCGACCGATACCGCAGCCCGGCCGAAAGAGACACGTTATGGTGCAAAAATCTCGCCAAAATCTGGTAAACGCTTACCGGCCGGTGGTTTCCGTAAATCTGTAGCCCCTGGTGAACGGTTACAAAATTTGTATAATTTATACTATCAGCCCAGGTTCCGCTAATCTTTTTTCCCAGGCCGGACCGTAAGCGGTCAACCTGGCGATCCGGGCCGCCGGGTTGACTATTTCCAGTTCAATATGGAGCCGTTCAGCCGGTATCAATGAACCGAGCCGTTCCGGCCACTCCACCACGGTCAACCCGGCGCCGTAGAAATACTCCTCAAAACCGAGATCATCCAGTTCCTCCTCCCCGGCCAACCGGTAGAGATCGATGTGAAAAAGGGGCAGCCGCCCTGGATACTCATGGATCAGACTGAAACTGGGGCTGGTAATGTAACATGACTCCGCCACCCCGGCGCCGCGGCCAATGGCCTGGGTCAGGGTGGTCTTGCCCGCGCCCAGCCCGCCGGCCAGGGTGATCACGTCACCGGGCAAGGCCTGCCGGCCGAGCCGGCGGCCCAATGCCAGGGTATGCTCCAGGCTGGACAGCTTCAATGTTTTTGTTTCAGGTGTATCCATATCAGGGGTCAGGGGTCAGGGGTCAGGGGTCAGGGGTCAGGGGTCAGGGGTCAGGGAATATTATATTCAGGGCCACGATCATCGCTCCATATTTTTTCTGTTCTCATTGCTCGTTGCTCATTATCTCGGCACTGATTCCACCGTCCACTGTCCACTGTCTTTTCCGTCCTCCGTCCTCTGTCCTCTGTCCCCTGTCTCCTGGCCCCTGGCTTCCGCCACCGGCAGCGACACGGTCACCACGGTCCCCTCCCCCACCCGGCTGGTGAACTGGATGCTCCCGCCATGCTCGTCAATGATCTTGTAGGCCATGGCCAATCCCAGGCCGGTGCCCTCGGACTTGGTGGTGAAATATGGGTCCAGAATCCGCTCCAACAACTCTTCCGGGATGCCGCAGCCGCTGTCCCGCACCATGATATCCACCATGTTGTCCCGACCGGGCCCGGCGGTCACGGCAAGGATACCGCCCTTTTCCATGGCCTGAAGGGCGTTGAGGTAGAGGTTCAAGAGAACTTGATTAAGCCGGTCCGGGTCTGCCGATACCCGGGGCAACTCAGGCGCACAGTCCAGCCGCACCGTCACCCCCAGGGCCTCGGCATCCGCGGCCACCAGCCGCAGGGAGTTGCCAAGGGCCGCCCCCAGATCGACCGGCACCTGTTTGAGCGGGGTGGGCCGGGCGTAATCGAGCAGCTCGGTAATGCTCCGGTTCAGACGCTCCACCTCGTGGACCATCAGGTCGGCGGCCTCCTGTTCCCGGCTGCCCTTGTCGAACCGTGCCCCGAGCAGGGTGGCGAACCCCTTGATTGAACTTAATGGATTTCTCACCTCATGGGCCACCCCGGCCGCCATCTTGCCCAGGGCCACCAGCCGCTCATGACGCTGCACCTTCTTTTCCAGCTGTTTCAACTCGGACAGGTCATACATCAACAGCACCCGGCCCATGTATTCACCCTCCTCCCGGCTGACCACCGGCACTGAACAGAGGTGCAGGGACAAGGTCTCCCCCTTGGCAATGGTCAGGGAGATCTCCTGCTCACAGGTCGCTGATTCACTGTCAGCCCCGCAGGAGGGGTCAAAAAAGGCGGCCACGCTTTCCGGGAGCACCGCGGCCGGTGGCTGGTTGATGCCGGCCGCCACTTCACAGCCGGTCATCGCGGCCGCAGCCTCGTTAAAGGTCTTGATCCGGCCCTGGGCATCGGTGGCAATGATCCCCACCGGCAGCCGGGAAATGAGTTGCCCGGTAAAGGCCTGAATCCGGTGCAGGCTGTCCTGGGAGATCCGATAGGCCTGGACCGCCATCAATGAAACCCAACCGCCCAGCCCCACAAGAAGCAGGGACAAGGACAGAAAAAGGATCTGGAGCCGATACTGGTGGACGGTTTTTTCCAGTTCAGTCATGTCCAGCCCCACCAGGATATAATGATCCTGGGTCATGGTCTGCATGATCGCCATGAACCCCGGGGGCACGGGAGAGTCGGGACCGGCATTGGCCAGCATCTGCTGCCACACCTGGCGGAAACGGCCACGCTGGCGGCGAAACGGCTCAAAAAGGTTGACCACCTCAAAGGCCTTTTTGCCCTCGCCGGCAAGGGAAACCACATGAAAGCTGCCGCCGGAGCCCACCGGCCGCAGGGAGTCCAAGTCCCGGTCCAGGGAACGGCCGACCTGGTCCGGGTCACTGTGGGTCAGGACCCGGCCCTCATCATCAAGCACGGCGATATAGAGAATGTCCGGATCGACCGAGGCCTGCTCAACCAGTTGCTGGGTATGGGCGATCCAGCCGTCCGGCCGGTGCATCATCCCCATGCCGCTGATCATCGAAGCGCGCATCCCGGCCTCCACAAAACGGATCAGCGACTGTCCCTTGTGGAAAAGGCTGTTGGTCATCAGCCCCTTTTCCCGCTGGATATTGTTGGCGGCAAAGATGACGATAATCAGGGTCAGGATGCCGACGGCCGCGGCCAACAGCCAGGGCGAGACAAACATCAGCCGGGTATTTGCCAGGAATCTCTTTTTCATCGGTTACTGGAAACGGCTGTGTAAAAAAATCACAAGGTTGAAGGTCCCGCAGCTAAGCGAGCCAGGCGAGACTCCGAAAAATCTGAATTCACCGCAGAGAGCGCAGAGGACGCAGGGCTGATTATTTAAAATAATATAACTTTCTCCGCGGCCTCTGCGTACTCAGCGGTAAAAATTTTAGTTGTTGCGAGACCAACAAGGTTGATAATCTAAAAAAAGAACAGCAAATCCCGTACCAGTGCGGTAAAGGGCGGCCGGCCCTGATAAAGCGCCCTTTTCCCCGGCAAGACCGGGTACAAGAACAGGTGATGCGGGTAAAAATGACCCGGTTACACCCTGCTCCGGCCGGGGAAAAAGTATCCAGCCGGCACCATCAGGGCTTCTTCTTAACGGCTGCGGCCAGGGCTTTTTCCAGGGCCGCGCCATGGACATCGCCGGCATAATGGAGTTGGCTCTTGCCGGATATCGGATCAAAGTTGCCGGGGTCGGCGCTGCACAGGTACTGCACCTCCCGCGGCAGGGTGGTGAGGGCGGTTTCCGCTTCCAGGCCCGCGACCTGATCAACAACATCCCAGGTGGCGCCGCAGGGCGCGCCGCGGACCACCTTGAGATCGCTGATCCGGCCCTGCTCCAGGACCACTGAAAATTCGGGCAGTCCGAACTGCTCGCCGTAATGCCCCAACCCGGGGAGACGGCCCAGGCCGCAGCAGGTAAACGGGGTGATCGCCTCCTTGTTCTTCTTGCCCGAGGCGATCAACGGAATATTTTTCCGTTGGCAAAGCGCGGCCAGATAGGCGGACAGGTCCGGATGTTTCAAGAAATCAAGCACCAGGTCCGCGCTAAAGGTATCAACGATATACTCCTCCGGCTCATCCACCATTTCGGGCAGGGCGGCGCTGATGTCGTACACTGCCGTGATCTCGATATTGCGGCCGAATTCACGGATCCCGTGGATCTTGGCCCGGCCTGAACCCTGCTGTTCAAAGACCACTATCCGGGTATTTTCCCGGGGCGTCTTGCTCATGCTCATTACCTCGTGTTCATCCGGAAACAGCCCTTTCGTCCAACCTGAAAAAATCCCGGACCTGCCGGGCCAGTTGCGGGCCCACGCCCGGGGTGGCGGCCAGTTCCTCCACGGTCGCCTGCTTAACCTTGTCCAGGCTGCCGAACCGGATGAGCAGCGCCCTTTTCCGGGCCGGACCGATGCCGGCAAGCCTGTCAAGCTCGGAACCAAGGGTATCCCGCCGCCGCCAGCGACGGTGGAAGGTAATCCCGTAACGGTGCGCCTCATCCCGGACCCGCATCAGAAAAAGAAGCACCGGCGCATGACCGGGCAGGAGCAGCGGATTCTTGCGCCCCGGTCGAAAGAGCCGGTCCCGGCCGCCGCTCCTGTCTCGATTCTTGGCAATGGCCACCAGTTCGATATCCTGCTCCAGGCCAAGCTCGGCCAGGATCTTACCGGCCATGTTCAACTGGCCCTTGCCGCCGTCCAGGACCAGCAGATCGGGCCGCTCGGCCGGGGATGCGCCTTTACCAAACCGCCGGCGCAGAACCTCGGCCATCATACCATAATCATCCGGCCCGGCAACGGTGCGGATCTTGTAATGACGAAAGCCAGGGGTGTTCTTCCTGCCATCGACAAAACTGACCAGTGCCCCCACAGCCTGTTCGCCGCCGAGGTTGGATATATCCAGACATTCCACCCGGTCCGGCGGCCGCTTTAATCGAAGCGATCCGGCCATGATCCCGGCCGTTGTCGCCCAACCGTGGGCCTTGGCCTTAAGTTCGGCAAAACTTTTCTCGGCATTGGTCCGGGCGATTCCGACCAGCTTGAGCTGATCGCCCCGTTTCGGCACCCGACAGACCACCCGGCCGGAACGCAGGTCACCAAGCCATTCGCAGAGCGATTCCTCTTCCACCGGGGCAAAGGGCAGGAGAATCTCGGCCACCACCGGCCGGCCGGCGCCGTAATAGCGCCTGAGCAGTTCAGCCAGGATGCCGGGATCATCGCCCACCGGTTCGGCCAGATAAAAGGAACGATGGCCGCTCACCTGGCCGTTACGCACCGACACCACCGAGATTGACACCGCCTCCTCTTGCCGGTGGAATCCGAACACATCCTGATCCCTGAAATGGCCGGCCACCATCACCTGTTTTTCCAGGGTCTTCCGCAAGGCCCGGATCCGGTCCCGGCACAGGGCCGCCTCTTCAAAATCAAGCGCTGCAACGGCTGACTTCATTTTCACCTCCAGGTCCCGGACCAGTTCCCGGTCCCGGCCCTCCAGGACCATCAGCACGCCTTTGACCAGTTGCCGGTATTTCTCCGCTTCGACATGGTCGCAACAGGGTGCCAGGCAGCGTTGCATCTGCTGGTTGAGACAGGGCCGCGACCGTTTTTTCAACTCCTTGCCCTTGCACCGGCGCAAGGGGAACAGGCTGTTAAGATAATGCAGGGTCTCCCACATGGCCGCGGCCGACGAAAAGGGGCCGAAATAGCGGGACCCGTCCCGCTGGCGGCGCCGGGTCATCACCAGCCGCGGCCAGGTCTCGTTGACCGTAACCTTGATATAGGGATAATTCTTATCATCCCGCAGAAGAATATTATACCTGGGCCGGTGCTTCTTGATCAGCGCGGCCTCCAGGATAAGGGCCTCTTTTTCGGTGCGGGTGATGATGGTGGCCACCGACCCGACCTTGGCGACCATTACCGCGGTCTTGCTCGTGGCGGTGTCCGGAATGCGGGCATAGGAGGCGAGCCGCTTGCGCAGGTCCCGGGCCTTGCCCACATAGATCACCCGGCCGCGGTCATCCTTCATCAGATAGACCCCCGGCGCATGGGCCGTGCTTTTCAAAAAATCCTGGTTCAGGACCCCGCATCCCGGAGCAGAGCCGCTGAAGGCAGATGATTCCGTCATAATTATTCCGTGCTTCTCTGGTCAACTGTTTCGACATCCACGGCCGACCAGTTTCCGTATCGCTTAAAAACTGTCATTTTACTCCAGATAACCAGGCCCGGCGAGGGGATTCCGCAACCGGACGGAATGGTCATGAAATCGATAAGAAGCAATTGTCAAAACACATGAATACTGGTACATACGGTGGTATGATTCGACCAAAAACAGCGATGTCTACCCCTATCGGAAAACCAACCAACAGCGTAACCGTTCAGCAGCACCACATCTTCGTCCGTTTTGGCCTTCTCACATACGAGGAACTATAGCTCAAAAGCCTAAACGAACAAATCTGCAGCACTGCTGAACGGTTACAGGCCTGAGATTGTGGACCTCTTTCGCATGGCCGGTGAACGGTTACACCAACAGCAATATATCCTGCGATGTGTGGATGATATTTCGGAATCGCTGAATAAAACGCCACCCGAAAAAGAGGCAATAATCATTTCGAGCACTCGTGCTGCTCTGTTGCCAGGAGGTAAAAAATGGACACAAATGCTATTTCCATATTCAGACTTAGCCCTCCAGAGAAACTACAATTGGTGGAAGACTTATGGGACGATCTGGCTGCTACCCCGTCAGAGGTTCCTGTGCATGAATGGCAAAAGGAAGAGCTGGCTCGCCGAAAGGCAAACTTGATAAGCATGCCAGCTTCAGGAATTTCCTGGGACGAGGTCAAGCGCAGGATTCGAAGTCGCTATGGACGTTGAATTAATAATCGCACCGGAAGCGCAACAAGACGTCGAAGAAGCATATGGTTGGTATGAAGATCGGTAACAGTTCACCAAGGGCGACAACCTCGGGGGATACTCAGCCCGTACGAGTTCACCAGTGCCTTAGATTCGTTCGTTTGGGGCTCCGAATCTATCCTTGGCGGATGTGAGGAGGCCCAAACGGGCGAAGATGAGGTGCTGGTGAACTCGTATGAGGATCGTAGGCCTGGCTTGGGGGAAGAGTTTCTCGGCTGTGTGGACGCCCGCATTCAAGAAATTTGCCGTATTCCTGAACTGTATCCAGAAATCCACGCTGAGTATCGTCGGGCATTAGTGCGGCGATTTCCTTACGCCATTTTTTATGAGTATTTCGACGGGAAGGTATCCGTCTACAGTATTTTCCATACATCTCGAAATCCGGAAAAGTGGCGTAAACGCTTGGAGTAATTTCCCATACACCTGTGAAAAACTTGGAATTTGACCCAGCGGCCTTTGAGGATCTGGCCTGGGCAAGCATATCCAAAACCATCCCGGTCCCGCATTGATATCCCTTGCACAAACCCCTGTTCTCTATTACAGCTAACCTTGAAATATCATTAAGCTTACAGTGGTGACAAGGAGAAGATTTTAATGAAGATCTGCACCGCCGCCCAGATGCGGGCCTTGGATGAGACGGCCATCAACACCTTCGGCATCCCCGGCATGGTGTTGATGGAGAACGCCGGCCGCAACTGCGCCGAGTCCATTGTCCGCGCCCACGGTGACCCGCAGGCAAAAAAAACCGTCATTTTCATAGGCCCGGGCAATAACGGCGGCGACGGCCTGGTCATTGCCCGGCACCTGCGCGATCATCTCGGCCGGCCCGAGATTTTTCTGCTCGTGCCGCCGGATAAACTCACCAATGATGCGGGCGCCAACCTGGCCCGGGTCCAGGAGCTGAAAATTCCCATCCACCAGATCCGGTCGACAACAGACCTGGCGGCGGCCGAGATTTTTTTTACTGATGCCTGGACCGTGGTGGACGCCATCTTCGGCACCGGACTGAAGCGCGAGGTGACCGGCCATTTTGCCGCGGTGATCGACCGGATCAACCGCTTTACCTGTCCCATTATATCAGTTGACATCCCCTCGGGCCTGGATGCGGATACCGGCCGGGAACTGGGCTGCTGCGTGACCGCCGACCGTACCGTGACCTTTGGCCTGGCCAAGGTCGGACTGGTCACGGCCCCGGGTAACCGGTATTGCGGCGTCCTGGAAGTCGTTGATATCGGAATCCCGGAGGCAGCGGAAAAAGAGGTCGGCATATCCATGGAACTCCTGGACCAGGAGGTGACCGGGTTCCTGCCCCGTCGTTTTGCCACCGCCCATAAGGGCAGTTACGGCCACCTCCTGGTGGTGGCTGGTTCCGGGGGCAAAACCGGGGCCGCCCTGCTCGCCGGGCTGGGCGCACTGCGGACAGGAACCGGCCTGGTCACCCTCTGCGTACCCCACGATCTCAACCAGATCTTCGAGACCGCCTTGTGGGAGGCGATGACCATCCCCCTGCCCGGCGCGGCTGGAATCGCCTCAATCAACGACTTTGAAACGATCCGGGCGGCCCTGACCGGAAAACAGGCCCTGGTCCTGGGTCCGGGACTGGGGACCGGTCCGGAGACCGCGGCCCTGGTCATAAAACTGTACCAGGAGGTAGAGCAACCCATGGTGGTGGATGCCGACGGCCTCAATATCCTGGCCCAGGAGCCCGAGGCCCTGAAAAACCCGGCCGGGCCGCGGATTCTGACCCCGCATCCAGGTGAAATGGCCCGGCTGACCAGCCGCGCCTCAAAAGAAGTACAAAAGAATCGGATCACCACTGCCATCGACTTTGCCCGGGCAAACAAACTGATCCTGGTGCTGAAAGGGGCCAACACGGTTGTGGCCGCCCCTGACGGCCGGGCCGCGATCAACTCGACCGGCAATCCCGGCATGGCTGCCGGCGGGATGGGCGATGTGCTCGCCGGCGCCATGGGCGGGTTCCTGGCCCAGGGCCTTTCTCCCTGGCAGGCCGCCTGCCTGGCGGTATATGTTCACGGGGCGGCCGCGGACCGTCTTGCCGCCACCGAGCCGATGGGCTATCTGGCCGGCGAGGTGGCCGACGAGATACCCGGAGCCCTGGCAGAGTTTATATGAAAAGAAGGGGTCAGGGGTCAGGGGTCAGGGGTCAGGGGTCAGGGGTCAGGGGTCAGGGGAATATTATATTCCGGACCACGATTACAGCTCCATATTTTTTACCGTCCACTGCCCACTGTCCACTGCCCACTGTTTTTTCCGCCCTCTGTCCACCGTCCTCTGCTTGCCACGCCGTAGCCTCTTGTCCGCCGTAGCCTTCAGGCTAAGGAGGATGGCGAAGGCGGGTCCTCTGTCTTCCGTCTTCTGTGTCTCAACTCATGATGAACTCGTAACAACCCGAAAGGCTTCAAATGCCACCCAATAAAATCAACAAGTTACAAGACGAATCACGTCCGTCGAGCGGGTTGTTGCGAGACCGACAACTCATTGCTCAGCACTTCCTTGAGGCTTCTGCTACCTCTTGATCCATGGTATACTACGCCCATCTTTCTCTATTGCCCCACCAACCCATATCAAAAATAAAGAGGTAAACCGGATGCTGACCGCAAAAGATATCATGACCCCCGACCCCATTACCGTGTCCCCGGATATGCCGGTGCGGAAACTGGCCGATCTTCTCTGGAAGAACCGGATCAGCGGCGCACCGGTGGTGGATGCGGACAACACCCTGCTGGGGGTGGTCACTGAAAGCGACCTTATCGACCAGACCAAGAAGGTCCATATCCCGACCATGATCAGTTTCCTTGACTCGGTGATCCTGTTGGAAAGCCAGAAGAAGATGAAAAAGGAGTTAACCAAGATGGCCGGCAGCCAGGTCAGGGACATCTGTTCCCAGGAACTGGTCTCGGTGGGGGACAATACCCCCCTGGACGAGATCGCCACCATCATGGCCGAAAAAAATATCCACACCCTGCCGGTGGTGGCGGACAGCCACCTGGTGGGGGTGATCGGCAAGTCCGACATCATCCGCACCCTGGCCGAGGGGGAACTCCACGATTGATAGGGGGCATGACCCCGGGCCTGCCGCCCCTTGCCTGACTGAAAGGGTTAACCATGGGTGAGCATTGCCCACCTGCTACCAACCGGCATGGTCGGACCATATGGCCGGTCTCGCAACAACACCTTTTTTTGTTTTACATGGATAAGATCGTTTGGGGACCGTTTGTCAATGTGGAATCTGGATACGTCATTTGTGAATTGGACTCCACGGATTCATGTAGCGTGACGACGAATCCAGGTTTCCAACTGAGCCCGGGGGATGATATCCATGACCTGTAACATCTCTTCCGGGGCCTGACGGACGAGAAGACGGTAATGTATGCCGATCCTGAGACGGAAAACACCGGGGAGTCGCTCAAGGACGGCCGCCTGCCGGAGAATGGCGTTATCCCTGGCGGCAAAGCCGACCGCGGCCCGCAGGGCCTTGGCAACAATGGCCGGCGGCAGGTTTTCACAACTTTTCCGGAACGAATCCGCAAACTCCGGAATCTGGACCTTTTTCGGGACAGTTATTGCCGGATCGAGATCTTGCATCGGAGCAGAAGGCTCGTCCGGCGCCGGCTGCCGGCTGCTCAGCTTGGATATTACCCGGTCGGCCGCCTGGAGTTGCTGGCGATATTGCCGGCGTGACTCCTGGTGAGAACTTATCGCGCCTTTCAGCACGGCGATTTTTTTCCTCAGCTTGTTGATCTGTTGTCTGCCGGCATCCGCGGGCGCTGCCGCGCCGGTCACTGCCGGAGCCCGATCCCCGGGGGCGGAAGGTTCCGGTTTTTTCTCCAGGGCGGCCCGACCCGCATCCGCAACCTTTTGCTCAAGCCCTGCAAGCTCGATCTCCTTGGCCCGGAGCTCCTTGGCCGCCAGGGCGCTTTTGTCCCTGGCTGCCGCAAGCTGCTCTTTCAACTGTTCAATCTTTCGGTCCTTGTCTTTGTCCACGGACCGCTCATGATTTTTTTCCGTTGTCCAGTCCAGGTACTCCTCAATCGGATCTCCCCAGGGTTCCAGATCAAGCAAAATCCGGTTCCGTTGGATACAATCAAACAGTGTGTCATTGTCAAGCCACCGTTTCGGTTCCGAGACAATGGCGGCCCGGCCGAACACGATGCTCATGGCCGGGAGAATCTTTTCAAAGGCATAGCTCAGGCCCAGAAGCGGATGATCCGAAGACTGTTTATCCGTGGCAAATGCCTTCCTGCACAGGGTTTCAAGTTCAGCATACCTGTCCGGGTCTTCCAGAAGCGCATGCTGCAGTTTATCAGCCTCGTTGAAATAAAGGTCTTCAGCAGGGATGTGCATGGTAAGCCTGCGGGCCAGTTCCTTGTCCTGGCAACGAAGCGCCTCATGAAACAGATCGCACATATGTCCAACGGCAAATTCCTCCTTGCCGGGGCGGTGTTTCAGTTCGAGAAGCATCTCAAAGGCAAATTCCCCGAGGCCGAAAAGATCCGCCCGCTGGTAGCCGGCAAAGAGCTGCTCGTCGTTCATGAGCGAGGGCTTCAGCTTCTTCAGTTCATAGGGCCGCATCTCCTCGATGGGGGCGGTGTCCTTGACAAGTGACGGTTCGGCAAGAATCTGCGACCTGGTGACGCCCTCATATGAAGAGGCATCGCGCAGCAGTTCATCATCCCTGGCCCGGCAGCATTTCTTGTATTTTTTACCACTGCCGCAATGACAGGGCTCGTTTCTCCCCAGTTTCGCAACCGGGCGGCGCACGGTAAAGCCTTTGCCGATGACGATTGGCGGGCGTTCCCCGGGCAGTGACTTCATGATATCCTGTTCAATAAACAACACCTGTCCGGCGCGGTCCGCCTCTTCGCTTTCAAGGAGATCAAGGGCGGAATCTACCATTATTCGAGCTTCGAAACCATGCACCTCCCTGGAAAGCTGCCATAGAACCTTCTTTACCGGCTGCCTTGGCCGACCGTACTTGACGGTAAGTTCAGCGGCCAGGCGAACGGCAAGGGCCTGCCGTTCCCATGAGAGATCTTCGGCCAAGGCTGTTGTCAACAGCGGGCCGATGGCATCTTTCTCCTGGTATCTGTAGGGGAAATTGATGTCGATGATAACAGCGACTGTCTTGAGCGAAGCGGCCAGTACCTGTGGATCAAGCCGTATCTTATTGACCGCCGCCACATTGAGCAGGATACCCAACGGTTGATCCGCGCCCTGCTCGGTGAGGTCGGCGGCCAGGGTGTTGTATCGGTCGACGCCGAGGCCGGCCATTCTGTCCGCCAGCGCCCGAACCTCAGGACGGCAGCGAGTTGTGACCTGCAAAAGCTCGACAAGGTGGTTGTTTGAGATATCCATTGTAATTTAAAGCTGATTGCCCCAAGTGCTCCAGAATCTTGAAGTAAACATTCAGTAACCCCCCTCCTGTCGGGAAAGGGGTTTTCTTCTACCAACGGCCGCTCCATTGAGAAGGGCCGGCTGTTCATAAACAGGCTATCAAGCAGGAACTCGCTTCGCCGCGGCGGCGATTCGGAACCCATAAGC
>JAKITW010000043.1 GCA_021647905.1 Desulfobacterales bacterium
CTTGATAGCCTGTTTATGAACAGCCGGCCCTTCTCAATGGAGCGGCCGTTGGTAGAAGAAGACCCCTTTCCCGACAGGAGGGGGTTTACTGAATGTTTACGTCGAGCGGGTTGTTGCGAGACCGACATAATTTTCTCAGGGGAACGCGCTAACACAATGGAATTTTCAAACAGACTCGCACGGCTTGAAAAGAAATTTGCCGCGTTTTTCGGCACTGACCGGGAGTGGTCGATCTCTGCCCTGCTTTACCTGATTGCCGGGGCCTTGTTTCTCTTTATGTGGGGAATGGGCGGTTATCCGCTCTGGGATCCCTGGGAGCCGAAATATGCCCAGGCCATGCGCGAGATGATTGCCAGCGGTGACTATATCTCCCCCACCCTGGACGGCTATGTCCGCTGGACAAAACCGATCCTGTTTTATTGGACCATGCTTGTCCCCATGCTGGTCGGCGGCAATAACGAGTTCACCGCCCGCCTCCCCTCGGCAATCGCCGCATTGCTCGGCGTACTGGTGGTCTACTACGTTCTCAACCGGCTGCGCGGCCGGCGCACCGCCTTTATCGGCGCCGCGATCCTTGCCACCATTCCCCAGTATTTTTACATGGCCCGCCAGGCCATGCCGGACATGCTGATGACGCTTTTCATCACCTCCGCCATGGGATTTTTCGCCCTGGCGCGCTTTGAACAGAGCCGCCGCAAACTACACCTCATACTTTTCTATACGGCCGTCGGCCTTGCCCTGCTGACCAAGGGGCCACTGACCGCGGTGATTATCCTGGGCTCCCTCTGCCTGTTCTGGCTGGTTGATTTCGGTGATTTTTTCCGGCAGCCGTTCCGCCAGTCCGCAAAAAAAATTACAAAAGAATATTACATCCTTCCAGGGCTGGTCATCATTCTGCTCATTGCGATGCCCTGGTACCTGGCAATGCTTTTTCGACATGGCAGCGATTATGTCGACTATTTTATCGGAAGCGAGAATATTGAGCGCTTCAGCCGCCCCATTCGCGGCCACTACGGGATTTTGACCTATCATCTGCGCGCGCTTTTTCACGGCATGTATCCCTGGGCCGGATTCCTGCCGCCGGCCCTGATCTTTTATTTCAGACGCCTGGAAACAGTGGACGAGGAGTGGAAGCAGCAATGGTATTTTCTCTCCTGGTTTCTGGCTATTTTTTTGATTTTCACCGTGGCCGGCACCAAACAGCCTTATTATCTGTTGCCGATAACCCCGCTGGTCGCTGTTATTGTAGCGCTTTTCTGGGAAAGATATTTTGATGCCCGCAATGGGGCCTGGCTCAGACCCGCCTTCCTGCTGGCCATTGTCTTCACCCTGCTGCCGATCAGGGATTTTCTCCTTGAAGGCAGCAAGTACATATTTGCCGTTTTTACCCTGCCATATTCCCTTGTCGGTATTGAATATTCCGCGTTCCTGAAAGCGATTTTTATTGCCTGGGCCCTGGTCCTGCTGATCGCCTGTTTTCAACGGAGGTCAATGACGGTTTTTGTCCTTGCCCTGCTCATTGCCTATGTCAACGGTATATTTTTCGTCCACCATGTCATGCCGTACCATTCCAAGGACCGGAGCATGAAATATTACCTGGAGTACTTTCAACAAGAAAAAGGGGATGACGGCCAGCTTCTCTACCTTGGCCGCCGGACCCTGTACTCCATGTACTATTATTTTGACCGCGGCAAATACCGCACCTACCGGCGGGGAGAAAAGCACCAGCTCATTGCCGATATAAAGGAGAACAGGGACCGGGATATTTTTGTTATTGCGCGAAACAGATATTTAGAAGAACTGCGGGATCTGCTTCGCGACGAACTGGGCGTAACCTGGTCGGTTGTTTCCAGAAAACATAATCGCTATACCCTGCTGCGGATAGAGCCGGCGGCCGGGCCGGATACCCCGCCGCGGTTATAGCGATGTTCATTCTCTGCGACCGGCAACCCTTATGTCATTTCTTGCACAAAACAGCACTGTCACCGTTTACCAGGACCTGGACCATGCCATGCCGGCCTGGCGGATCTTTTCCCGGAACAGCGACAGCTATGTGTTCCAGCAGTATGAATGGCTTTCGGCCTGGTATAAAACCGTTGGCCGCCGCTGCCGGCTGACACCCTGCCTGGTAGCGGTCCGCAACCCGGACAACTCGTCGCTTATTTTTCTGCCCCTTGCCATTCAGAAAGTCGTTGGCGCCTCCTGTCTGGTCTGGCTCGGCGGTCAACTGGCTGATTACCATGCCCCGATACTGCATAAAGATTTTTCCCGGCAGGTATCCGGCGACGATTTCAAGGCGCTCTGGGGCAGGATCCTGGCGGCATTGCCGCCGGTGGATGTGGTCTGTTTTGAAAAACAGCCGGAGATGGTAGGGCGACAACCGAACCCCTTTTTAGCATTACCCGGACAGGTTCCCCACGAGACGAACTTCAGTTGCCGCCTGGAAAAAGACTGGCCGCATTTTTACAACAGCCGGATTCCGGCCAAGATGCGGGCCGATTCCAGGAGAAGGAGAAGACGGCTCCGGGAACTGGGCGAGCTTCGCTTCGAGGTGGCGGACTCGGCGGAGAGGGCCGCTTTCATCACCGGAAAAATGATCGAACAGAAGGGGCAACGCTACCTGGAAACCGGCACCTACAATCTGTTCGGCCAACCGCGGTACGGAGATTTTTTCCTGAAGGGGTTCACCTTTGCGGATTGCGGCGGCCTGCTCCATGTTTCCGCCCTTACCCTTAATGGCGAAATCATTGCCGCCCACTGGGGCATGGTATATGAAAAACGGTTCTACCATTACATGCCAAGCCTTGGTGAACAATGGCGCAGATATGGCCCGGGCAGGCTCCTGCTGGAGCATCTCATTCAGTGGAGTTTTGCAAACAAGCTGGAGGTCTTTGACTTCACCGTTGGCAATGAGGAGTATAAGAGAGTCTGGCACACCGGCAAGGCAAAGCTCTCTCGATACCGCCAACCCTTTAACCTGAAGGGGCGTTTTTTCATTATCACGGAAAAGATCAAGGATGGTGTGCGGAAGATTCCCCCATTGCACAGGACCATTAATCGTTTGAGAAATTTATTTTGATCATGGGCAGCTATCCCGGGATTTCCGCTCCGGCAGGATGAACCTGTTGATAACCAGCAGGGTGAGGCCTGCCACCAGAAAGGTGTGCACCGCACAGGAAAGCGCTCTGTTGGGGAAGAGGTCCGAGGTTGCGGCAATAAGAAGCAGTGAGCCGCCGGCCGTCAGCCCCACGGGCAAAAAAATCTTCAGGTAAAAGGCAAGAATCGGCGTGCCGGTAATGGAGCATGTATAGGGCAGGGAGATAAAAAGGTTGCACACCGCCGCTGGAATGAGGGTGCCCAGGGCAACGCCGATGAGCCCGTATTTCTTTACCAGGATCAGGCTCAGGGTAAGGTTGGAGACCGCCGCAACCAGGGAGATGGCGGCGGCAAATTTTATCCTGCCGGTACCTAACAGAATCCTTGATGCTGTTGAGTCAAGGACTGAAAGCGCAATAACCCCGAGAAAGACATACAGTATCGGCAGACTTTGCCCGACGTAGTCCTCCCCCACCCACCATCTTATTATGTCCGCTCCGTACCAGGAGAAGATGATTAATCCCGGCGTAACCAGTAAAAGTGATATCTTTGTTCCCTCAAGCAGCAGTTTCCGTAAGGATTCGGCCTGGTCAGCGGTGTGCAGCTCCGAGGCCAGGGGAAAGAAGGTGTCGACAAGGGGATCGGTCAGTTTTTCGAGAAAACCAGACAGCTTTGTGCTGATTTCGTAAAAGGTTATGGCGCTGACCGGCATGAAGATGCCGATTACCAGGGTATCGATTTTATGTGAGATATTCAACGCAACATCGGTCAGGAAGGCGTAGAATGAGAACCCCCGGAGTCTGCTGATATTGCGGCGGTCAGCGGCAAAAGGAGTGATGCGGACCTGAAAGAGGACGCGGATAACCACCACCTTGAAGAGGAGTTCGTAGGCAATCTGTCCCGTGAGGATCAGGATAAGCGCCAGCAGGCCGTAGCCCTTGATGACAAAAACCACGGTAAGGCCCGCCATCAGGAGCGTGCCGGAGGCAGAGCAGATATTCAGCAGATCAAAGCGCTGGTATCCTTCAAAAACCGCAAAGAACAGCCTGGCAAAATAGGAAAGAACCGCGGCAAGGCCGATGAGCCAGATCGCTTTGACAAAAAGCGCCTGGTCGGCGTCAGCCAGGTTGAAGAACCGCGGGCCGAACTCCGCGGCCAGATAAATGACCGGGATGGTGATAATGCTGACAAGAAAAAGGAACAGAACCGCGGAACCGATTATGGACTCGATCTCTTTTTTTTCGCCCCTGGCCTTGTACAAGGAGACATAGCGGATGACCGCCGGCATGATCCCAAGCTCCAGGAGCCGGAAATAGGCAAGGATCGTATTGAGCAGGATCCAGGCGCCAAAGGTTGCGGTGCCCAGGGAGCGGATCAGAAACGGCGTCAGCAGCAGGGTGACCACGGCATTGACCGCAAAGCCGAGATAGTTGCTGACAACGTTTTTGACAAACCTGTTTTTCAGGTCAATCAGGCTGAATAAACGCATTGAACCGTTCCTGGCTGCCCAGGGCATCGTAAACGCCGCGGAAATAGAGGCTGTCGCCGATAACGCCCTGAATGGCGGAGAGTATTTCCCAGCGCAGCCCCATCCTCCGGGCCGTCTCAAGTACGGCCTGGGAGGTTGCCAGGACGAGGTTGCCAAGGGGCTGGCGATGAATGATCATGGGCCTGATGATTTTTTTTGTCATGGTTGCCGGATAAAAGCGGCCGGCCCGCAGTTTTTTCTTTAACTCGGGGAACTCCCGGATGAGCTGCAGGTGTGACCGGCCGTCAACATATATGTCCCGGCACCAGGCATAAAAGGTCTTGTCGAATATCTGGGCCGCCACCGCCTCCGGGCAGAAGGCGACCCGGAGGCCGGCCCGCAGAATTTTTTCACCCATGTGAAAGTCTTCCGTTCTTCTCAGCTCCTCGCGGTAGCCGCCGAGCTGCTCGTACAGGGAGCGGGGCATGGAGATATTGCCGCCGAACAAGCTGGTGGAGGTCAGCTCCTCCGGGTTGTCCAGCATTTTTTTTGTATGCTCATCTGCCCATTCCCTTACCCGGTCGGTGAGGAAATTAACCGGAGTCTTATCTGAAAGCGGTATGGGGCCGATGACCACATCAGCCTGTTGATGGGCGGCAAGATGATTTTCAACAAAGGTGGCGTTGGTCAAGATATCGCTGTCAATTATTATGATTATTCCGCCGGCCGCATCCCTGGCCCCCCTGTTCAGGGCCGCGGCTCTTCCCTGGTTCGGCTGTTCAATCAGCTTGAGCGGAAAAGGGGTGGACAGTTTCCCAAGGGCCTCTTTTGAACCGTCGGTTGAACCGTCCAGGACAACGATTACCTCGAAGCGGTCCGCAGGCCAGGTCTGCCTTGTCAGCTGTTCGAGGCAGGGAATCAGGGTGTTTTTGCTGTTATAGGACGGGATAAGGACGGTTGCGTCCAGGCCTGGTTCGTTCATTTCCTTATGAACCGGATTATTTTGTTATAGCGTTTTTTTAATATGGTGCGCAGTCCGGCGATCGGGCTCCACCCCCACCGTACCTTCAGGATAAAATCGATAAAAAAATCATTGCCGAATATCTCCACCCGGGGCAGCAGATGCAAATCCTGGCCCGGCCGGCACAATCCCTGGTCAACCGTGAAGGAACATCGTAATCCAAGTGATCGCATGATGGCAGGGGTATTGTCATCCCGTTCGCCATAAGGATAGGCCAGGAATCTCACCGGCCGGCCGGTTATCGGTTCCAGCACGTCAATGCAGTCCCGCACCTCCGCGACTATGGTCCCGGGCGCTGCTCCCTTCATTGACAGGTGGGTCTTGCCGTGGGCCTGAAAGTCCAGGATGTCGCCGTATCTGTCAACCATGGCTGAAATTTCCCCACGGCTTAACAAGGGAATATCCGGGGCCCGCTCCACCCAGTCCGTGGAGAGCCCTGTTTTGCCGGTGTTGATGAACAGGACATGGGGGAAGTTGAGTCTGGCCAGGATCGGCGTGGCAGTATCCTTCAGTTCCTGGTAGCCGTCGTCAAAGGTGATGATCACCGGTTTTTCCGGCAGCGGCCCGTTGTGGTCCAGATAATCGTACAGGGTATTGAGGGTGATTGCCTGGTAGCCCTTTTCTTTAAGCCATTGCATCTGGCGGGCAAACCTTTTTACGGGCATGATATAGAGGCGGAAGGCATGGTTTCTGGTATCCGAAACATTGTGATAACAGAGGATCGGAATACCTGCCGGCCGGAATTTTCGCAGGTCCTTGGCCGCTGCAAGGTCCCCTTTGCGGAAGCAACAACCCGGGGCCAGGTTTTTGGGGTCGCTACTTCCTGCCAACGGGCCTGTCGCCTTTCCCTCCAGGGATGGCGCCACCTTCCGCAGCAGGATGATAATATTATAGGATAACGACGAATATGAGACCGAAAAGTCAAGCCGCATGATCTGGAAGAGTATTCTCATGGGCAGGGCGAGCATTTTCCCGGCAACAGCTGATGGGCCGCATCGCCGCCGCAGCCCCTGCAACTGGTCAATGAGCCAGGCGCTCAGGATAAAGATATAGGAGCCGCGCCGGCACAGCCGTTCGCATCTCCAGCCTGTTCTGCAACAGGAAAGGACCCGGTCCAGGCGGAGATATTCGGCCTGATACCCCTTTGCCGCCTTTTGTTTGCGGAACAGGCCTTTCAGGCGGTTGGCGATGTTATAGGGATCAACAAGGGTGGAAAACTTTCCGCCCTCGGGAAAGGTTATTATCAGCCTGCCGTTGTCTTTAAGGACCCGGTGTAATTCAGCAAGGACCTGTTCGATCGGTTTGATATACTGCAGGCATTCCGCGGCAACGATCAGATCGAACGAGGCGTCCCTGAACGGCAGAAAAAGGGCATTGCCATGGACAAACGAGATTTTCTCAGCCGGCTGCCATGCCGGATGCCTTTCCAGGTCAAGGGCCACAAGGTGTTTTTGTGATTTTGCCAGCACAGCGGAAAGATCGCCCTTTTTACAACCGATATCCAGGGTCAAGGCGTTTTGGTCCGCGGCCAGTTCCCTGACCAGGCGGCGCAGTCCTTCATGTTTTTGATAAAAACCGGATACCAGGTTCATTTGACGGCGAGTCCTTTTAAAAATCCGGCAACAATTCCCTTGAGGTGAATGGCTCCGTCCTGGATCCTCTCCTGGTCGGCCAACAGAAGACCGAGGGTGAGCCGCCGTAATTTTTGCAGAAATATCAACAAAATATGCCAGCCGAACATGAGGCGGCCCTGCCTCAGACAATATCCGGCAATGCCTCCCTGCCCATAAGCGTAGTTAAACTTCAGCTTCCGGTTATCCTTTCTGCCGCGCCAGCCGGAATGAAAGACCACGAGTTTGGGGCTGTATAGAATTTTTGTTCCGCTGCTGATCAGCCGGCAGGCAAGCTCACCGTCTTCGTTGCTCGGAAAAACAGCGCCCGGCCCGAAAAGCTCGTTAAACCTGCCGGCCGCAAGAAAAGCCCGGCGGCTGATAAAGCAGTTGGCCCCGACAAAACCGGGTTGGACCGGATTGGTTTTTTTATCAATCCATTTCGTGTTCGTCTCAAGGACCAGGTTGAGATATTCTTCATTCCCGGCCCCCCCTTCTTCGGGCAGCATCCTGCCGCAGAACGCCTCGATTCCGGGATATTCCGCGCTGAGTTGCAAAAAAGTCTCAAGCCATTTTTTGTCGACCATCACATCGTCATCGGTCAGGGCGAGAAAATCACCGGCACAGATTTCAACCGCCCTGTTCAGGGCCCTTGATTTCCCGCGCCTGTCCAGCCGTTCATAACGAATTACAGTGGAACCGCTTGCAATACCCGCTACTGTTTCTTCCGTTGCATAACCATCGCTCTGGTCGGCAACAATAATCTCGTCCGGCGGCCGGCTGTTGTCCAGCAGGGATTGAAGGCAATTTTTCAAATGGTCCGGGCGGTTACAGGTGGCGATCAGGACAGAAATTCTCATCGGCTCGCCCCCTTGCGGTGCCTGGCTCTCCAGCCGGCAAAGCCCTGGATGATGCTCCGGGACCATTCCAGGTTGATCCGGCACTTCACCATCCTGCCGAGCAGCAGGTTGTAGGGCACGCCAGGGTACCTGGACAGAAAGTTGCGGCCGAAAACGACCGTTGCCGGGTAATAGTCCCCCTGGGCGGCAAATTTGGCCAGCATGGCACCGACCCCCATGCCGTAGTTATGGGCATTTTTAATCTCCTCCTCATCGTTACGCCAGTCCGGATGAAAGGCGCGGATGGTGTTGGTATAGGTGACCTGAAGCCCTTCTTTCATCACCCTGTACACCATGTCCCCATCCTCGGCGCCGGGAAAGTCGCTGCCCTGTCCCAGGAGCGGATCGAATTCGCCCACCAGGTCGAAAACAGATCTTCTGAAAAAGGCGTTGCCGCCGCTGGGCCCGAGCCGCCAGGGATCATTGCGGCCGCGCAGGCTGAAGGTTCTTGCCGGCGACTCTGCCTGGGCGGTTTTACAAATATCCTCAACAGTATTGTAGACCTCGCCTATCCAGACGTGTGATTCCGGCAGTTTTTCAATGACTTCATGGGCCGCGGCCAGCCAGTTCTCCGCCGGGATGCAGTCATCGTCAATAAAGCCGATGATCGGGAAGCAACTTGCCCGGATGCCGGTGTTCCGCGCCCGTGACAACCCGGTTTCAGTGGAGGGCACATGAACAATTCGGGCCTGGCCCAGTTCATCGAGAGCCCGGGCGGTGGCCTCGGCGCGGCCCTGGTCCACCACGATGATTTCGTCGGGCAGCACCCTGTTTTTCAGTAATGCGTCCAGGGATTTCAAAAGAAACCCGGGACGATTCCTTGTGGGGTAAACAATTGAAATTTTATTAGATTTTCCCATGATTAGTGTCCATCCGCACGGAACTCCCGCAGTCCATGGGTGAAACCATTCCATGCCGCCCGACTCAGTTCAGGCCGGCCAAGGGCCAGAAATTTTAATACCGGCAACAGGACCCGCCTGAAAAAGTACCAGGGGAAGAAAAACAGGATAAAGGAGATGAACGGCACATGTTTCCGGGCGCAGAACAACCGCTTCTTGGTCGTGTGATAGAGGTTGAAGGAAGTTGGCCGGTGAAAGGAAAATTCCGAGAAATGCAGGCAGCGGGCCGTTGACGCCACCGCAATGTCATACCCGCAATCCCGGATGCGCAGGCAGTAATCTATATCCTCGAACCCGTATGGGTCAAAGAGAGGGTCAAACAGGCCGACCCGTTCAACAACCTGCCGGCGGATAAGGCCGATGGCGCCGGTGGCAAAATCATTATTCCGGTAACCGCGGCCCGGCTGCCGTCTGATGACGGGCTGGCCAAGGTTGCGCAGATAGGCGCCCCCGGAAGAGAGGACCCGGCCGTCAATGTTCAGCATATAGGGGGCGGCAAGTCCGGTTGATGGATTTTTTTCAAGTTCCCGCAACAGGTTGCCCAGACAGCCCTTTTCCAGTTCAATATCATTGTCAAGGTTCAGAATATACGAATATTCCCGGTCCAGAAAAAAACGAAGAGCCTCGTTTCTACCGGAGGCAATGCCTGTGTCCGGGTCTGTTTTCCGGTAGAGCAGCCCGGGATATGCCTTCTGCAGCCGTGCCCCAAGGCCCGGTTCCGCACTGGAGTCCACCACCAGGATATCACATGGGGCGCTGTTCTGTCCGGCAACCGCCGCCACTGTCCTGAACAGGCAGTCCTCGCGGCTGGCGTGCAGAATGGCGGCAAGAATAGGAGCAGTGGGTTGGCTCATCCTGTTTCTGTCCGGTTTATATGAAAGTCGTTCCGGACGAAGCTCGCTGTCCGGGGAGATTTTCATTGTTGGTTGTGGCTGCGGCCCAAAAATTATGGTCCAGCCCTGCTGGTTTGTCTTTATAAGAAAGTCGCCGCCCAACAGATTCCTTGCCCGGCCGGAGTGACGCCTTTCATTCTTTTGTTGCGGCTACGGCCCAAAATTTGGTCCAGCCCTGCTGGTTAGTATTGTGCCGATCTCTTCAATGGTATTGACCAGGTGCTGCCAGGAGTTTTTTTCATTTTCCCTGCTGATATTTTCATGAAAAGGGGTGTCTGTGTCGCTGAAAAAACGTTTTGCCGCGGCCGCGATTTCATGGGGATTGCCCGGCTCCACCAGCAAGCCGGTGACCCCGTCCGCCACGGCCTCGGATATGCCCCCCACCCGCGAGGCGAGTACCGGGACCTGAAAACCGTATGCCATCTGGATGACCCCGCTCTGGCTGGCGGTGGCATAGGGTGCGGCCAGGATGTCCGCGGCCCTGAAATAGTTCCCTATCTCTTCGTTGGCCACATAGCGGTCAACCAGGGTGAGTTGGCCCCGGTCCTGCAGCAGCTCAACGGCCTGCCGGTATTCAGCCCGGTCCTCGTAGAACTCCCCGACTATCAACAGATGGTAACCCTCTTCCGCGGGCAGTTCCGTCATCGCATCCAGGAGAAACCGCAGCCCCTTGTACTTTCGAATGAGCCCGAAAAACAGCAGCACCTTCCTGCCGCTCAATCCGAGAGCGGCCCTGGCCTCTGCCCGGGAAGGGGCATGGTCGCCTGAAAAAGCCGTATACCCGGGATGGGGATTGACCAGCACCCGGGCCCGGGGGATGATTGTTAATAGACTGTCCCGGTCCCTGGCCGAATGGGTGATAAAGACCGGTGCCGCCCTTAATGCATAGCGCAGCAGCAGCCGGTCCAGCAATGATTGTTCATGGGGTAGTACATTATGGCACAGGAAGCAGCTGGGGATTTTTGCAAATTTTGCCAGCCGGGCCAGGGTGCCGAAACAGGGCGCAAAAAAGGGATGCCACCAGGAAAAGAGAATGAAATCCGGGGCCTGGGCGCGAATTTTTTTATGCGCCGCAATCCAGGACAGTGGGTTCATCGGCTCCAGGCAGGGGATATTGTCAACCGTGAGTGACTCTTTCGAGGAATCCATCTGGGTTGTGCCTGGGAAAAGAAAAACAGGATACTGTTTTTTCAGGGTGTAGAATTCCACCTCATGCTTTTCCTGCAAAGTCCGGCAGAGCAGGGTGGTATAATGGGAGATGCCGCCCCTGAACGGATGGGTAAGGCCGACGAGCGCGATTTTCATATGTTCGCGAAGGCTATAAAAATTATTCCAGGATCTGCTTGACCGAGTATCCCTGTTGACCGGATCTGGAACGGTTTGAGCCAGTGACAAACAACTCCCCCAGCAGGCCCAGTGAAAAGAACTGGGTCCCGACAAGCATCAACAGGATGCCCAGGCTCAGCATGGGACGGTCGTGCATATTCCAGGAGCGGTCGGTGAGCAGGCCGAACTTGTAAAGAACATGGGCCCCGGTCAAGACCGCCAGGACAGTGAAACCAAGGGCACAGACGATCAGGCCGCCGAGCCCGAGAAGGTGCAGGGGCCGCTTGGCAAACCGGGTGATAAAGGTCACGGTCAACAGATCGAGCATGCCCCGGATGTATCGTTCCGCCCCGTACTTGGATCTGCCGTATTTTCTGGGCAGGTTCTTAACCTTGATCTCCGCCAGGGTAAAACCCTTGGAGCTTGCCAGCACCGGGATATAGCGATGCAACTCACCATGGATATCGATCTCCGCAAGCACCTCTTTTCTGTAGGCCTTGTACGGACAGTTGAAATCATGCAGGGAGATCCGGGTAACGAACCTGACCACCAGGTTGAAGATTTTTGAGGGCATGGTCTTGTCCATCTCCGCCTTGCGGGAGTGGCGCCAGCCGACAACCATGTCGTAACCATCTTCAATTTTTTTTATAAAAACAGGGATTTCATCGGGATCCTCCTGCAGGTCCGCATCCATGGTTATGATAATATCCCCCCTGGCGTGACTGAAGCCGGCGCTGTATGCCTCGGACTTGCCGAAGTTCCGGCGGAACTGGATGACCCGCACCCGCTTGTCGGCCTGCCGGATCGTTCGCATGATCTCAAAGGACTGGTCAGTGCTGCCGTCGTCAACAAAAATAATCTCATAGTTGTTGGGCAGCCGGTCCATGGACCGGGTTATGTTCCGGTGCAGTTCCTTGAGGCTTTCCTCTTCGTTGAGAACCGGCAGCACAAGCGAGATGAAAGGATGTTGGGAAAGATCAGCCATGTGCGCTCCTTAAAAGGTTTACAGCCATCCCCTGGCAATATAGTCGTTGATTGTCATGCAAATGCCTTGCCGCAGGTCAACCAGCGGGCAGTAGTGCAGTTCCTGTTGCGCCTTTTTAATGGAGTAGCCGAAGTTGTCCGCCATCATCATCACCTTGCCGCGGGTCAGCATGGGCTCAAAGTCAAAGATTCGGCCCAGCGCTTCCAGCACCGTGGCGCCGGGCGCTGCCAACCCCCTGGGAATTGATATCCGCGGCCGGCCGACATCCAGGGTATCGGCAATGGTATTGATAAGTTCTTTTTTGGTGACCGGCCGTTGGCCGCCGATGATATATATTGCGCCCCTTTTTCCATGTTGCATGGCAAGCCGTATGCCTGAAACAACGTCATCCACGTATACCGGGGTATTGACGCTTGCCCCGCCATTGAGAAAAATCATCCTCCCCTTTTTGACGGCCCTGAAAAGGGGCAGCTTGTGGGTGTCGCCGGCGCCGTAGGTAAAGGTCGGCCGCACGACAAGGGCATCAATTCCCAGTTGGGCCGCTCGCCCGGCGACCTGTTTTTCCGCAACAAGCTTGGCCTTTTCGTAGGGGGTAGCGGGACGGCACGGATATGTCTCATCCGCCTCCCCGGCCTGTTGCAGCGGGCCGGTTACCCCGGCGGCGCTGATATGGATGAAGCGTTCCAGGGCCGAGGCGGCAAACCGCTCCAGCAGATTGATGCTCCCCTGTACATTGACATCATAGAGCGTTGCGTAATCGGTTCGCCACTTACCGAGCAGCCCGGCACAGTGGACAACGGTTGTTATACCCTCGGCAATGCCTTGCAGCGAGGCCGGGTCAGTGATATCGCCGACAAACCGTTGCACTCCCCGGGGCAGGTCGCCATCTTCTCTTCTGGTGAGAGCGCGGACACCATGGCCGTGAAGCAGGAGTTCCTTGACAAGGCGCGCGCCAATCAAGCCGGTTGCGCCGGTTACCAGGATGTTTGTATCGCTGGCCTGCACGGACAAAAGCCCCCATGAATGCACTCAACGGTCTATCTATTGAGTATAGTTTGGTTTTACGGTACCATAAAGCTGTCCACAAAAGCAAAGAAATGACCCGGGGCTGCTGACACGCCTCGGCCGTGATCAGTTAGTGTTAAGGGTGTCCGGCAATCCGGTGACAGAAAAAAAGATGGCGGAGATTGAAGGAAAAGGGGTGGATTACGAGCGTTATGCCCTGCGTAAACTCTTTCACGCATTGGTTTCAAGCTATTCACTGCGGTCGGTCCTGGAGATTCCCGCCAGGGGCGAGAAGGCCATGCCGTCAATCTATTCCCTTGCCTTTGCCGAGGCCGGCTGCCGGGTTTTTTTGATAAACGGTGAGGAAAAGTCCCGGTGGGCCTGGGAGGAGCTGGAACTTTGCGCGGAGTTCCGCAACTGTCCGGACCTGCACCATACCGGTCTGCAAGGTGCAGGCCATGACCTGGTCTGGAATTTCATGCACCTTGCCAAGGATGGCGATCCCGGGGCCATGCTGGCCGAGATGGCACGGTTGAGCCGAAGGTACATCCTGTTCATCGGGGTGAACAGGTTCAACCCGGGTTTTTTCAGCCACCGGATGGCGCACAGGCTGTTCCGGGTACCCTGGAACCATGGGAATATTCATTTCATGAACCCGTTTTTTGTCCGTGAATATTTCAGCAAAAACGGCCTCGCCGTATTGAAGACCGGTGTGGTGGATACGCCCCCCTACCCGGACTCCCTGGGCATCAGGGATATGAGGCTGCACCGCATGGATGTTGATTTGAACACCATCGACTGGGACAGCCGGACGGTACACTGGATGAAGGCGGGAAGGTATCCCCACAAAATCAAGCTGCTCTACCTGTTTGAACAACTGCCCCTGCCCTTTCTTGCCAAGCTGCTCTATGCCCATCTTTTTTATGTGCTTGCTGAAAAGCAATGAACCGGTTGGAAGGGAAGAGTTTTTTTACTTCGTACTCGTGCTCGTGAACGTACTCGTACACGAAGATAAGTGCCCTTGGCAAACGACAAGTCCATTTATCGAGCGACTCTCCTTGATAATCCATCCTGCTTGCTCGCAACATATTTATTTTTTTCTTGTCTCGATCACGTTTACGTTCACGTTCACGAGCACGAGCACGAGCACGAGCACGTCAAAAACGGGTCTTGGACCCGTATCCCGACTTTCAGTCGTTAAGTTAACCCACCGTCTTCAGACGGTGGTTGTTAAGTTTTTGGTTTGCGCTTGTGAAACCAGCTTCTGTCCGGTATAATACATGTTTTTTTGTTCGGGAAAAAGAAAGGGTTGTGGCCGGAAGGATAAAAGGTCTCCCCGGCACGGCAAGGACCGCGCTTCGTGGCGACTTTCATATAAAGAGCCCGGAAAAGGGGCGTGACAGTGTCGGGAAAAATTGTCTGCACCAACAAAAAGGCCTATCATAACTATACCATTGACTCGGTTCTTGAGGCGGGTATGGTTTTGAACGGGCCGGAGATAAAATCCCTGCGGGCCGGCAAGGCGAACCTGCGGGACGGATATGCCCGGATCAGCAACAACGAGGTCTTTTTATACAATGTGCATATTTCGCCCTACTCCCATGCCACCAACGTCACCATGGACCCGATGCGGACCCGGAAGCTGCTCCTCCATCGACGGGAGATCCGCCGGCTGATCGGCAAGATCCAGGAAAAAGGGTTTGCGCTGATACCATTAAAGATATATCTTAATAACAAGGGCAAGGCCAAGGTGGAACTGGGCCTGGCCCGGGGCAAGAAATTGTACGACAAGCGGGCCTCCCTGAAAAAGAAGGAAGTCGATCGCGAGATCGAGCGGGCCTACAAGATGAACAAATAAATACAAAGGGGGCGAAACGGATTCGACGGGGACATGTAAGCTTGAAGCCGCATGCCGAGCTTCTATCTGCTCGTAAAACCGATGGAAACTACTTATAATCGCCGACGATTATAACTACGCTGTCGCAGCTTAGATCTGCGCAGCCGTCCTCCTGACCCGGCCCACCGGATCAGATCAGGGCGTCGACTCTGTGGGATAGTTCTTTGGCAGTGCCTGTTTGCCGGGGGATGAAACTTTAGCGGGCTAGCGCCAACGAATCCGGGTTCCGATGGAGTCGCTGGGGCAAAATCAAATCTCGGAACTAAGCATGTAGACGCGCAAGGGGAGTGTTTTCGGACGCGGGTTCGACTCCCGCCGCCTCCACCAAATAAAGAGAGGGGAATCAGCTAGTTGCTGGTTTCCCTCTTCCTTTTTTGGTTTTCCCTTGGTTTTCCCAAAAGGGCTCCTTGATAAATGTCTTTTACCTCTGCTGACTCCACCCGGAAATATCTCTCAAAAGCCTTGATAGGGTGGACCGCTCGCTACGCTCACAAACGGACCACCCTATCGGCCCGCTGTCGAGTTCCTCGAACACAATGAATAGAACTGGCAGGAATGTCCACCAGGATGTCAGACGGCATGGAGAAAAGTGAGCTGGATTGTACGTCAGAGATAAATGATGAACTCGTAACAACCCGAAAGGCTTCAAATGCCACCCAATAAAATCAACAAGTTACAAGACGAATCACGTCCGTCGAGCGGGTTGTTGCGAGACCGACATAAATGACTCTATACGAAGACCGAAATCATAAGTATCTATAGCATCGGTAGTATAAGCGCCGCCCAGGGCATCGGGGTTATAGGATAGGTTTTCAGCTTCTAATGGCGGGGTTTCATCAAGAGCGGTTTCAGCCTGGGTTGCCTGGGTATGTGCGTTGGATGCGGCTATCTGTGCATCAAGCAAACGTTGTTTTATGGCGTCGTTTGTCGGGTCAGCGGCAAGTTGTTGCTCAAGGTCGCTTACGATGCCGTCCCAATAGTTTTTACTGTCGTTAGCGGCAACTAAGGCTTCACTTTTGGCAGCTAACTCGCAATCATAAGGAGTCGGGGCAATATATGGCGGGGCTGTGTCAACTTGACTTGGATCCTGGGTATCAACAATTGTTACAGTGGATGGATCTGCAACAGCCATATCAGCGGTTACAGGGTGCCGGAGATGCAAGGCATCGCCAGGTGAGCTATACATCGGTATGCGAACCTGACGATAACACGGCAGATTCGGTGCCCTGTGATCGCTTGTGTTTATCCTGCTGTGCAGGGAGTTCTGAAAATCAGAATGGCGGCGGCGCCTGGCAAGGGTTCCGGTGGTGGTGGAATCTTTGTCAAAAGAACGTCTGTTATGGTATAATTATACGGTTCAGCGGGAAGCGGATCGGCCGGGGAGAGGGAAGGGATGACCGGGCCGGTAAAATCGGGCCGCGGCCTATTTGGTATAAAAAACAAAAAAAGGCTGTAACCCGTTACGGTTACAGCCCGTTTGTTTTTCCTGGTGCCGAAGGGGAGACTTGAACTCCCACGAGGATACCCCCACTAGACCCTGAACCTAGCGCGTCTACCAATTCCGCCACTTCGGCAAAAGTTGGCGACACTATAATGAGCGGGAATTTTGTTTGTCAAGATATTCTTGCCGGACAGGTAAAAAGCCCGGACAAAATTAACCGAGTCTGTTTGCCCGGCCCCCGGCCGGTCGATTGAGACCAGACGACAATATGAAGATATATACGAGCCTTGCGCAGATCGAGCCGCCGCTTGCCAATACCTGCGTGACCATCGGCAACTTTGACGGGGTCCATCTCGGCCATCAGATGTTGTTCAGCGAGGTGGTCGGCCGGGCCTACCATGATAAGCGGGTGAGCGTGGCGATCACCTTTGATCCGCATCCCCTCCAGGTGTTGCGACCGGACATCGGCATCAAGATGATCTGCACCTTTGAACAGAAAAGAGAACTGATCGAGATGGCCGGGATCGATGTCCTGGTCGTGCTCCCGTTCAGCCGGGAGTTCGCCGCCACCACGGCCGAGGATTTTGTCGACCGGATATTGATCAACAAGATCGGGGTCAACCACCTGGTGATCGGTTATGACTATGCCTTTGGCAAGGGGCGACAGGGCGACAGCTCGTTTCTCAGGGAACAGGGCCGGCGCAAGGGGTTTCCGGTAACAGTGGTGGAACCCTACTATGTTGATGATCTGCTGGTCAGTTCCACCATGATCCGGGAACTGGTCGGCCAGGGCCGGATGCGGGACGTAAAGAAACTCCTGGGCCGGGCCTATCAGATCCGCGGCGAGGTGCAGAAGGGCCGGCGGCGGGGCGGGCCGGTGGTCGGTTTCCCCACCGCCAACCTGCATATATCGGAAGAGGATCTCTGTCCCCGGCACGGGGTGTACGTCACCCAGGTCGCTTATGGCGGTAAATGTTACGGCGGGGTGCTCAACATCGGCTACAACCCCACCTTTGGCGAGGAGAAACTCTCGGCCGAGACCCATATCTTTGACTTTAACCAGGATATCTACGGCCATAAGATCAAGATCAACCTGCTCCGCTTCCTGCGCGGCGAACGCAAGTTTGCCGGGCCTGCTGAACTGGCCGCCCAGATCAGCCTGGATATCGAGCAGGCCAGAGAGGTGCTGGCCGAGGCGGACAAGGAGTTCCGCCTCTCATGCGAGGAGAAGTTCAACCGCTCATAGACCGGTCCGGATAATCCGGCGGCCGGTGTTTCCGGCTGGCAATGATTCAGCTTGGATTTACTTGCCATTCGAAAGAGAGTGCCTATAGTGTAGTCACATTTTCTGGTGAAACAGAAGGCGGCACTTGTTATAGTTGTTTGAAATATTTAAGAAAGAGGGTTGAATAATGTCGACGGATACCATGCGGGAGGATCTGGGCAAGATCATTGCCGAGTTGGAACAGAAATGTGTTGATAAACCGAAATCGGTTCCAGCCCACCATCATCTGGGGCTGGTGTACCTCAAGGCCGGCCGGCCGGATGACGCTGTTCGGGAACTGGAAAAGGCGCTGGAGCTGGATCCCCATTCGGTGATGACCCTGGTTAACCTGGGGGCCATTTATTTTGACCGCGGTGAGGTGGGCAAGGCCAGGCAGGTCAACGAACAGGCCCTGAAGGTTGCCCCGGAAACAGCCCAGGCCCATGCCAATCTGGGGCTGATCCGGCAGCAGCAGGGAGAGGTGGACAAGGCCATTGAGTCCTACACCCGGGCAACCCGGATCGACCCCGATCTGATCACCGCCTGGGTCAATCTGACCACGGCCCAGTTGATGGCCGGGAATAGCGGTGCGGCCCTGGAGGCTGCCCGGCAGGCGGTTTCCCTGGATCCGAACCATGGCATGGCCCAGAATAACCTGGCGGTTGCCCTTTACGAGCGCAAGGATTTTCAAAAGGCCAGACAGCATGCCGATACCGCGGCCCGGCTGGGATATTCAGTGGATCCCCGCTTTGTCGAGGCCCTGGACAGGGAGCTGGCGCCATCCGCATAAAGGATGTCCCGGTTGCCGGTTTTTTAAGTTTTTCAGGATGATACTGGCAGGGTCCGGTTCCGACCCCTGCCGCTTCTTTGTTTTTAACTACGATTATGCGTAACATAAATATCAAGACCTCGCCCTGGTGCCCTTTCTGTAATCAGATTGTCGGTCGGCCGGCAATGCTCGACGAGCGGAAAATGGGAGAATTCCCGGTGGGCCGGTGTACCTGCGGCGCGGTCTACGTCTCGGACCCGACCGGTTTCAACATCGGCGCCGCCATGGTGGACTGTCTGGTCTGCGCCTGCGGCGAGAATTGGGACCTGGCCTGGGACCTGCTGCCGGGCGACGACTACCTGACCGCCCGGCTCGAGGACTATGACGAGCAGACCCACCAGATAATCGAGACCAGGAACCTGGACGGCCGGGTGATCCGCGGGGTTCTTTATTTTATCCGCCTGCACAAGGATATTGCCGAGTTGACCGGCAAGATCGGCCCGGCCCGGCCCGGCATCCCCGGATCAAAGTCCGCGCCGTTGTTCCAGGCCCCGGTTATTCCGCTTGAGCCGGAACGCGATCCCAAGCGGGCCCGGAAACGGGCGACCAAGGAGTTGGTGCGGACCCTGGCCGAGGCCGGCGATGTCGACGCCCTGGTGGACCTTTGCTTTGACGACAAACGGACCGTCCGTTTCCTGCAGCGGCTTCTTTTTGACCCGGACGACAATAAACGCTGGACCGTGGCCCATATCATGGGTAAAGTGTTCGGCCGCGTCTCCACCCGACAGCCGGGAATGGTCAGCGATCTGCTCCACCGGCTGTTCGAGTCCTGTGCCGACTCTGCTTCGGCCAACTGGGGCGCCATAGAGGTTGTCGGCGAGATTATCGCCGTGCGGCCGGATATATACGGCTCATTTACCCGGCATCTGCTGCCCTTTGCCGGCGCGCCGCAGATGCAGCTCCAGGTGGTGTGGGCCCTGGGGACCATTGCCCGCTATCGACCCGATTTGATCCGGGCTATGTCTTTTTATAATCTTTTCGGGTTGCTGCGCAGCGAGGATCCGGCCCTGCGCGGCCAGGCCCTGCGTCTTTTCGGGCGAATCAGGGCCCGGGAGGTGCTGAAATTGATCGAGAAGCTCACCGATGACCCGGCGCCGGTGGTCATCCATGAGGACGGGGCGGCCAGGGAAACCGAGGTGGGCCTCCTGGCCCGCGAGGCCATTGCCCTTATTCAAGGAGAAGAGAAATCGTGAACGAACCGGAAGAACAACGACAAGAAATAATCGAGGAATCGGAAGAAAAAAAACAGGCCCAGGCCGATTTTGACCAGGGCAAGGTGTTTCTTGAGACCGGGGAACTGACCATGGCCGCGGCCGCCTTCCATAACGCCCTGGTCGGCTATGACCAGCTCAATGACCTGAACGGGGTGGCCAATGCCGCGGTCAAACTCGGCGACATCTGCCTGGCCCGCAAGGATTATGCCGCGGCCCTGCGCCATTTTGAGCGCGCCGATGCGATCTGCGCCAAGGAACAGGACCTGTCCAGCAGTCTGTTTCTGAAGAAAAAGTTCATCAAGGCCCGGGTCGGCCTGAAACAGTTCCGGGAAGCAGTCGCGGGGTGCATGGATCTCCTGGACATATACAGCGGTAACAACAACCCCGATGGGGCGGTCAAGATCCTGGGTACTCTCAAGGACATCTATCTAAAGATGGATGAGCCGGGCAAGGCTGCCGATGCCCTGCGTACCGTGGCCTCCATCCACTCAAGCTTCGGGCATAAACGCACGGCCGAGTCGGTGCGGGCCCAGGCCGATGCACTGGAAAGCGGCCGGAAGTAGGGGCTGAGGCCCGGAGTACCTTTGCCGGCAACGGGCCTGCTCTGTAAAAGAATGCGAATCACGGGTATATTGGTCCTGGAAACGGGACGGCAACAGTGTTTATCCGGGGGGAACTGATACATGTTTACCGGGATCGTTCAGGGAAAGGGCCGGGTGGTGGAGAAGCGGCCGGCCGGCAAGGGAATGGTCTTCACCCTGGCGGCGGACTTTGAGCTGCCTGACCCGCGGCCGGGAGAAAGTATTGCGGTGAACGGGGTCTGTCTCACTGCCAAGGAGATAACCGGCCCCAGGTTTTCCGTGGATGTCTCGCCGGAGAGTCTGGCCCGGACCACCCTGGGGCGGTTGGCCGTGGGCGGGGTGGTCAACCTTGAGCGGGCGCTCAGGCTCAGCGACCGGCTGGGCGGCCACCTGGTCAGCGGCCATGTGGACGGGGTCGCACCGGTCATCGAGCTGCGGCCGGAAGGGGATTTCGTCCGCTTCACTTTCGGGATCCCGGCCGGTTTTGCCCGCTATATTATTGAGAAGGGTTCCATTGCGGTAGATGGCATCAGCCTGACCGTGAACTGCTGTGACCGGGAATCGTTTTCCGTGGCCATTATCCCCCATACCCTGGAGGTGACCACCCTGGGGATTCTCGGCAAGGGTGATAGAGTGAACATTGAGGTGGATTTGATCGGCAAGTATGTTGAGAAACTGCTTGCCGTAAAGTCGGAATCAGACCGGCCGGCAGAGCCGCGGATCAATCCCGCGTTTCTTGCCGAGCATGGTTTTATCCGTTAGTGTTTTTCCGGAAAATATGGCCCAGCCATGCTGGTTAGAGGGAATATCCATGGCAGTGAGCAGCATTGAAGAGGTAATCGAGGACATCCGGGCCGGCAGGATGATCATCCTGGTCGATGACGAGGACCGGGAGAACGAGGGTGATCTGTGCATGTCCGCCGAGGCGGTAACGCCGGAGGCCATCAATTTCATGGCCAAGTACGGCCGGGGCCTGATCTGCCTCACCCTTGACCGGGAAAATATCAAGCGGCTGGACCTGCCGATGATGGTCAAGGATAACAAGTCGCCCTATGGCACCGGATTCACGGTGAGCATCGAGGCCAGGACCGGGGTATCCACCGGAATCTCGGCCGCGGATCGAGCCCGGACCATCCAGGTGGCGGTGGACCCGAACAGCACGGCCCGGGACCTGGTGAGTCCGGGGCATATCTTTCCGCTCCGGGCCCGGCGCGGCGGGGTACTCGAACGGCTCGGCCAGACCGAGGGTTCGGTGGACCTGGCCCGGCTGGCCGGGATGACCTCCGCCGCCGTGATCTGCGAGATCATGAAGGACGACGGCACCATGGCCAGGATGCCCGACCTGGAGGAGTTCGCTGGAAAACATGACCTTAAAATCGCCACCATTGCCGACCTGGTTGCCTATCGCCTGCGCCGGGACCAGTTGGTACACCGGGCCGCCGAGGCCCGGCTCCCCTCCCATTTCGGCGGCGAGTTCAGGGCCATTGTTTATACCAATGATGTGGACAAGCACGAGCATCTGGCCCTGATCAAGGGAGAGATCGATTCGAGCAGGGAGGTGATGGTCCGGGTCCATTCCGAATGTTTGACCGGTGATGTCTTTGGCTCGGACCGATGTGACTGCGGGGCCCAGCTCCAGGCGGCGATGCGGATGGTGGCCGAGGCTGGCAGCGGGGTGGTGCTCTACATGCGCCAGGAGGGCCGCGGCATCGGCCTGGTCAACAAGCTGAAGGCCTATTCCCTGCAGGATGACAAGGGGCTGGATACCGTGGACGCCAATATCAAGCTGGGGTTTAAGGCGGACCTGCGCGACTATGGGATCGGCGCCCAGATCCTTCGTGATCTCGGGGTGCGCAAGATGTGTCTGCTCACCAACAACCCCAAGAAGATTGTCGGACTGGAGGGGTATGGGCTGGAGGTGACCCGGCGGCTGCCCATTGAGATGAAACCGATGCCGGAGAATCTGGAATATCTCCGGTGCAAGAAGGACAGGATGGGGCATCTGCTCGAATTGACGGAAGAAAAAAACAGCGCTGCCGGCAAATAGGCGTCATCCTCCGGTTCCGGGTCCTGTCCCGGGGCGGGGGATTATGCTGGCAGAGGGTCAACCGGTCCTTTGGGCTGTAATGGATCGCATATCCCCCAAGAGGGGCACTGAACATAGTACCCGTCGAGCGGGTACTGAACTGAGCCCGGCCCGGCCGGGCCGGGAAGAGGAGACAGGCAATGGTACGGAACCTGGAAGGGAATCTGCGGGCCGATGGCAAGAAGTTCGGGGTCGTTATTGCCCGCTTTAATTCTTTTATCGTTGAGCGGCTGCTGGAAGGCGCCCTGGATACCCTGCAACGGTCCGGGGCAACAGCCGGCGATATTGCGGTGGCCCGGGTGCCCGGCGCCTTTGAGATTCCGCTGGTGGCCAAGAAGATGGCTGCTTCGGGCCGGTACGATGCGGTAATCTGTCTGGGCGCGGTGATCCGCGGGGCTACCTCTCATTACGACCTGGTGGCCAATGAGGCGGCCAAGGGGATTGCCCAGGCGGGAATGGAGACCGGCGTGCCGATTCTTTTCGGGGTGCTGACCACCGATACCATCGAGCAGGCCATTGAGCGGGCCGGGTCCAAGGCCGGCAACAAGGGCAGCGAGTCAGCCCTGGCGGCAATCGAAATGGTCAACCTGCTCGCCGCCCTTGCCAACTGAGAGCTGCCCGGGGGTTGGATGGGAACAAGACGTAAATCACGGGAGGCGGTGCTCCAGTTTCTCTATCAGGGCGAACTGTCCGGCCAGCCCCTCATTGAGGAGAATTTTGTTCTTTTCTGCAGCCGGTTCGATGTAAGCAGGAAGGCGGTTCCCTATGCCGGGGAACTGATTGCCCTGCTTCTGGCCCACTGGGACGAGATAACCGGGTTGATCAGCCGGCATGCCGCTAACTGGCGGCTGGCGCGGATGCCGCTGATTGATCGTAATGTTCTGCGGATAGCGGTCTGTGAACTCTGCTTCCGGGACGATGTCCCGGCCCGGGTGGTGATCAACGAGGCCATTGAGGTTGCCAAACGGTTTGGCAGCGAAGAGTCCGGTCCGTTTATCAACGGCATCCTTGACGCGGTTCGGAAGACTGAGGACAGAGGACTGAGGACTGAGGACTGAGGACAGAAAGACTGAGGACAGAAGACAGTGGACAGTGGACAGTGGGCGGAAGAATTAGTGCTGAGTGACGAGCGATGAGTAACGAGCGATGAGTTGAAACCAGAAGACAGTGGGAG
>JAKITW010000044.1 GCA_021647905.1 Desulfobacterales bacterium
AAAGGAACTAATGTTCGAAAAAAAGAAAATGTTAGCTAAGAAAAACGAGAAAGGAGGAGCCCAAGAACTAAGGAACATGGGCTTTATGGATCACCTCGATGAACTAAGAAAGCGATTAATATAAATCGTGATTAGTATAGCGGGTGGTGCAGCAATAGCTGGTTTTTATATAGAAGAGCTGATGTCTGGGATTTTACTGAAACCAGCCGGAAAATTATTCATTTAGCCCCGGATCTTCTTTGCGTCAATACCGTATATATATGGGAACACACCACGGTTCTTTTTGACTTTTTTACAAATCTTAAAGAGCGAGGCTTCACCGGTCACATCAACCTTTTTGGTTTCTTTCCAACCCTGGCATGGAAGGCCATACTGGCAGAGGATACGGCTGTTGATTCAATCGCGGTTGGTGAATTTGAAGATACCCTGACAGCCTTAGCGGAACATCTATGTGCCGGCACGGGGCTAAACACTATTGCCGGCCTTGCCTTACGGGCACCGGATGGGGCTTCAGTCCATAAAGACCGGCCACCTGAAAAAAGACTGGACCGATTCCCAACCCCGATGCGGGCCTGTCCTCCTGATGCCGTAATCAGCATCCTGGCAAGCCGCGGCTGCTATAATCACTGCAGGTTTTGCCCCATACCCTCATTTTACAATAAAGGCCCGGAGTGGAATGGCCGGGAGCCAAAGCATATATTTGCTGAAATCAATAAATTTGTAGAACAAGGCTATACGAAATTCTATTTTGCCGACCCCAATTTTATCGGTCCGGGTGAAAATGGCAGGGAGCGAACCTTGGAACTTATCAAGCTCATCCGCCCCCTGAAGATAACCTTTGGCATGGAGACACGCCCCAATGATTTGACTTCCGGAATCTTGGAAAAACTTGTTGCTGCCGGTCTGAACTCTCTTCTGCTGGGGATTGAGAGCGGTTCGAAGTCGGTTCTGGGCAGTCTTGACAAATATTCCTCAAAGGCGGTGAGTGAAAGAGCGATCAGGCTCTGCCGTGAAGCCGGTATTGAACCTGAAGTTGGTTTTTTAATGTTTGTCCCGGACAGCACGGTGTTAGACCTCAGGGACAATTTTGATTTTTTGAAAAATAATAATCTTTTAGACCGCCTGGATCGCACTACCAACCTTTTAAGTCACTGCCAGATTGTTCTACATGGCACTTCCGGTTATGATCGCTTTAGAGAAGAGGGAAGATTAAGGCCGACAGGCATGTTCGGATTTGAGGGCGAAGTTGCCTACAGGGATGAAACGGTTGCCTGGATGTCCGAGCTGGTGGTCTATGCATGTCATTATGTTTTAAGGGAGATGGAAAACAATGACTCTCCAGTTTTTTGGGAGAAACCTCGCCACACCCCGGCACATATCAGCTTAAATGACTATCTTGTTTTTCTATTTGAACGTCTTTTGCATCTTGCAAATACCGGCAGCGCTCTTCCGACAGCTGTAGAAACAAAGAATGACCTGCTTGCAGATCTACGCAAACAAATTGAGGCAAATTAAATAAAACTACCCTTAAATCCCTCCGCTGTTACCAGTATTTAACAATTTAAAGAAACTAAAGAAACGGTAGTGTCGGCTTCGCAAGAAAGGCGCCTTGTTGAATGACTATGGTGCAAGGAGCCGTAGTTACGTCAGTACGCGGCGGGCCGAACTGAGGAGTGTCCTTGCCGCTGTCTCTCTTATGTGACAAGTTTTGTCTTGACCGGAAGACGGGAGTTTATTAGTAAAATTTAAAATACCTTTTCAGGTGCTCAATTGAGTTTAATAGGGAACTCGGTATGAATCCGGGACGAGCCCGCCGCTGTAATCCGATCCTTCGCATTTTGGAAGGGACCTTTTTGGCCATGTGCAACCACTGACTCAATCCGGGATGGGAAGGCCGTCAAAGAGGCGGGAAAGTCAGAAGACCTGCCTGAAGAGCAGTGACATCTCCCCGTGGACAAGGGAATGTCAACGGATCTTGCGGATAACAAGGGAATCCCCGGATCGATTCATTTCGGTCCGGGGATTTTTTTCGCCCGGACCTCTGCCGGGGGAGCCTGAACAGGTTCAACGCCGGCGAGAACATATAGCTGATCAGGGGCGAGGATGAGCGTTGAGAGCGGTAATCCCGCTGGCGGACAATGGTTGACAGCGCCTTGACATTGCCGGTGATCTGGAACGGCCTGCTCTGGCCGTTGACCCGGCTTCTGCTCTTTGTTTCCCTGGGAATGCTGGCAGGCAATTTTATCGAGGCCCTGAACTGGACCCACCGGGTGGCAATGGTCGTCCGGCCCTTGACCAGGCTGGGACGGTTGTCTTCGACCACTGGCGCCAGTTTTTCCATGGCCTTTTTCTCGGGCGTGGCAGCCAACACCATGCTCTCCGAGGCCTATGATCAGCGGCAGTTGGCCAAACTGGAGTTGGTGCTTGCCAATCTGTTCAACAGTCTGCCCCGGTTCTTTCTGCATCTGCCCACGGTATTTTTCCTGACCGCGTCGCTGATCAAGGGGGCGGCGTTTATATATGTCGGACTGACCCTGACGGCGGCGGTGGTGCAGACCGGGCTGGTGGTACTTGCCGGCCGCATCCTGCTCGCGCCGCAACCGACCGGGTATGAGCCGGTGAAACCCGCGGGCAACAAAAACATCACCTGGCGGCAGGCCCTGGAAAAAAGCCGGCGCCGTTTTCAAAAGCGGATCTGGAGAATAATCCGCTTCACCGTGCCGGTCTATGTCCTGTTTTTTTTATTGAACCGCTATGGGCTGTTTGATCAGGCCCGAAACTTTCTCGCCGGCCAGGTCCCGTTTTTATCCTGGCTGCATCCCCAGAGCCTGGGGATCGTGGCCCTGCATGTGACCGCTGAGTTTGCCGCCGGCCTGGCCGCTGCCGGCGCCCTGATCGATGCCTCCAGCATCGGTTACCGGGATGCGGTGCTGGCGTTGTTGGCCGGCAATGTCCTGGCCTCGCCGATACGGGCCATCCGGCATCAGTTTCCCTATTACGCCGGAATCTTCAAACCGCGGCTGGCCGTTGAACTGATCGTGGTCAGCCAGGTCTTCCGGGTGGCCACCATTATGCTGGTCACCTTTATCTATTATTTTTTCACCGCCTGAAAGCGGGACAGAACCCATGTAACCATGGTCTGGAACTGTTAAGGAAGGAACATGCGGGCAACCCGGGGATCGGGACATTTTTATACGTTAATCATTCTGCTGGCAGCAGCGGCCGGGTTGAGTGTTATTGTCTCCACCGGCATGGGCTATATCCGGATTTCGCCGTCAGAGGTGTTGCGTATCCTCCTGGCCCAACTGACCGGTGACGGCTCATACCTGGCCGGCCTGGATACGGTCTGGCCGGTGGTGGTCATGGATGTGCGGCTGCCGAGGATCATGACCGCGCTGATCGTCGGCGCCGGCCTGGCAGTGTCCGGCACCGTCTTTCAAGGCATCCTGTTGAACCCCCTTGCCGACCCCTATACACTGGGCATCTCCTCCGGCGCCGCCTTTGGCGCCGCCCTGGCGCTGTTGGCGAACATCACCGCGCTGGGGTCCTATTCAGTGCCCCTTTTCGCCTTTGCCGGGGCGGTCTTCACCCTTTTCGTGGTGCTGCATCTCTCCTCGTTCGATGGTCAGATGTCGGCCAGCACCCTGATCCTTTCCGGGGTGATCGTCGGTGCGATTCTCGCCGCTGGCCTGAGTTTCATGAAATACATGGCTGACGAGCAGGTCGGGGTGATCATTTTCTGGCTGATGGGCAGCTTTGCCTCCAAGACCTGGCCCGAGGTGGGGCTGGTCTTCTGGTGTGTGCTGGCCGGCACGGGGCTGACCTTTTTTTATGCCCGGGATCTCAACATCATGTCACTGGGGCAACGCAGTTCCGACTCCCTGGGCGTGGACACGGCAAGGGTAAGGAAAACCCTGTTAATCACCGCCTCTCTGCTGGCCGCGGCCTGTGTTTCAGTCTCCGGAATTATCGGTTTTGTCGGCCTCATTGTCCCGCACCTGATGCGCTTCCTGGTGGGGCCGGACAACCGCAAGCTGCTGCCGGCCGCAATGCTGGCCGGCGGGGTGCTGCTGCTGGCCGCCGACACCCTCACCCGGGCGGTGCTGCCGGCCGAGGTGCCCATCGGCGTATTGACCGCTCTCATCGGCGGCCCGTTTTTCTGTTATATCTTTCGGAAACAACAGATGGGACTCGGCAATGGCTGATGGTTTTATTCTTAAAGATGTCAGCTTCCGCCATGGCGCCAAGCGCGCGGTGGATTCCGTTGCCCTGCGCCTGCCCGCGGGAAAACTTTACGGCCTGATCGGCCCGAACGGCTGCGGCAAGACCACCCTGCTTGACCTGCTGATCGGCAACCGCCGGCCCTGCTCCGGCGCGGTCATCTATCAGGGCCGGCCGCTCACCGCTCTTCGCCGGCGCCAGGTGGCCCGGGAGATGGCTCTGGTGCCCCAGGATTTCGGGATCAACTTTGCCTTCACGGTGCTGGAAGTGGTGCTCATGGGCCGGCACCCCCATATCCCCCGGTTCGGGGCGCCCACCGGCCGGGACCTGGCCATTGCCAGGGAGGCCATGGATGCAATCAATATCCGGGATTTTGCCGACCGTTATGTGCCGGAATTGTCCGGCGGGGAAAAACAGCGGGTGGTGGTGGCCCGGGCCCTGGCCCAGCAGACGCCGGTGCTGCTGCTTGACGAGGCGACCTCCAATCTTGACATCCAGCATACCCTGGATATCTTCAGGGTCTGTCAACGGCTGGTGCGGGCGGGCAAGACGGTTATTGCGGTGATCCACAACCTCAACCTGGCCGCAGCCTACTGTGATGAGCTGATTTTCATGAAACAGGGAAGGATCTCTTGTACCGGACCCAAGGCCGAGACCCTGAACCCGGAGAACATCCGCACGGTTTTCGGGGTGGAGAGCAGGGTCTATTTTGATGAGTTCTGCCGCAGCCAGCAGATCTCGTTCCGATATTAGGTGGTTTCCATGATCAACAAAAAAACCAAAGATTGCGGCCGCCATCTTATGTCCCGGCTGAACCTGGCAGTGGGTGCGATGCTCTGTATTCTATTGCTGGGAGCGCCGGCCGATGCCGGATGGACCATAATCGATGATGACGGGCAGACGGTCCCGTTCTCCCAACCCTTTACGCGGATTATCTCCTTATATGGGGCCCACACCGAGAATCTTTTTTCCCTGGGGCTCGATGCGGAGATCATCGGTGTAACCCGGAGTGATGATTTTCCCGCCCAGGCCCTGGATAAGCCGAGGTTCAGCTACCGGGAGGACGCGGAGAAATTCATTGCCGCCCGGCCCGACCTGGTGCTGGTCCGGCCGATGATCAGCCGGGGCTATCCGCAGCTCCTTGTCAAGTTGAAGCAGGCCGGGATCACGGTGGTCTCCCTGCAGCCCACCAATATCAAAGACGCCTTTGTCTACTGGGGCAAGCTTGGCCTGCTCACCGGCCGGCAACAACGGGCCGCGGCAATGGTACGCGACTTCCGGGCCGGGCTGGCGGAAATCAGGAAAAAGCTGAGCGTTATTGCGGAACCGGACCGGAAAACAGTTTATTTTGAGGCTATCCATTCTAAAATGAAGACCTTTTCCCCTTCGAGCATGACCATCTTCGCCCTGACCGCGGCCGGCGGCAGGAACGTTGCCGTGGATGCCGACCAGGTACGGAATACCAATATCGCCGCCTATGGCAAGGAGCGCATCCTTTCCCATGCCCATGGGATTGATGTTTTCCTGGCTCAACAGGGCGTGATGAACAAGATAACCCGCCGGATGATCATCAAGGAGCCGGGGTTTTCAGTTATCAAGGCGGTCCGGGAGAATGAGGTTTATCTTATTGACGAAAAACTGGTATCGCGGCCGACCATGCGGCTGCTTAAAGGTATCCGCCTGATCGGCGGCATACTGTATCCGGAGTTGTTCAGGGATGATTAGCCCGTCCAGACGCATACCGGCTTTTTGTATCAGCGGCACCCATTCGGGCTGCGGCAAGACCACCATCACCCTGGGGATCATGGCGGCCCTGAAAAAAAGGGGGCTGCGGCTGGCGCCTTTCAAGTGCGGGCCCGACTTTATCGACCCCAGCCTGCATCGGCTTGCCACCGGGATGGTCTCAAGGAACCTCGATCTGTGGATGGCGGGTGAGTCTTTTGTGCGGCAGTGCTTTCACCACCATGGTGCCGCAGCTGACGCCGCGGTGATTGAAGGGGTAATGGGGCTGTTTGACGGCGGCGGCTCAAGCAGCGCGGCCCTGGCGGAATTTCTCGATCTGCCGGTGGTGCTGGTGGTGGATGCCCGCTCCATGGCCGAAAGCGTGGCCGCCCTGGTCCATGGTTTTACCAGCCTGGAACCGGGTCTTGTTGTTGCCGGGGTCATCTGTAACCGGGTCGGCAGCGAACGCCATCGTTCTCTCATTGAACAGGCCATGACCCGGTACGGCCTGGGGCCGGTTCTCGGTTTCATTCCCCGGAAGGCGGAGTTCACCATGCCGTCGCGTCACCTTGGTCTTCATATGGCCGGGGAGCAGCCGATTTCTGACGCAGCCCTTGAGCGGTTGGCAACTACCATTGAACAGCATATTGACCTGGACGGGTTGCTTGAGCATTGCCAGGGCAGGGTGGAGCAGCCGCAACCCCGAAGAAAATCCCGGGCAGTAAAGGCGAGAATCGGGGTGGCCCGGGACGCGGCATTCTGTTTTTACTATCAGGATAATCTGGAGATGCTGACCGCGGCCGGGGCGGAACTGGTGGAGTTCAGCCCCTTAAGGGACCAGGCCCTGCCGGAAGATATCAACGCGCTCTATATCGGCGGCGGGTATCCGGAGCTGCATGTCAAGGAACTTGCCGGCAACCGGACCATGCTGGCTGCGATCCGTGGCTGGTCAAGGGCCGGCAGACTGCTCTATGCCGAGTGCGGTGGTTTGATCTATCTCTGCAAGGGGATCGAGGATGATTGCGGCGCTTTTCATCCGCTGGTCAACATCTTTCCGGTGCGGGCCCGCATGCATAAAGGCCGGCAGGCCCTGGGCTACCGGGAGGTGAGATTTCTGGCGGATTGTTGCTGGGGACAGCGCGGCCAGACTATCCGGGGGCACGAGTTTCATTACTCTGATATTGAAAAGATGCCGGCAGAGGTGGCACGGCTCTATGCGCTTGCCGATGGCGCAACCGAAGGCTATTGCCTTGGGAATACCTGCGGTAGTTATATCCATCTGCACCTGGGAAGCAACAGCCGGGCCGCGGAATGGTTTGTCGGTCAGGCGGAAAAAGCCAGAGGAGATGGCCGGTGAACGGAAAAATAAAAAAGATTGCACCCCGGGATATCGAGGCGGAGAGTTTCCGGATAATTGAGCAGGAGCTGGGCGGGCATGATTTTGACCCCCTGACCCTGGCCGTGGTCCAACGGGTCATTCATGCCACCGGTGATTTTTCCTTTGTTGATAATCTCCGTTTTTCCGCTGGCGCCATTGCGGCCGGGCTCAGCGGTATCAGGGCCGGGAAAAATATTTTGACCGATGTCAATATGGCGGCCGCCGGGGTCAGCCGTAATATTTTATCGCAATGGGGCGGCCGGGTTGTCTGTATGATTTCAGCGCCGGAAACAGCCGCCAGGGCCAAGGGTGCCGGAAAAACCAGGTCCGAGATGGCCATTGAACTGGGGCTGGCTGAAAATATCGGCATTGTGGCCATTGGCAACGCCCCCACCGCCCTGCTGAAGGTCATGGAGCTGATTGACCAGGGCGCGGTGGCCCGGCCCGACCTGGTGATCGGGGTGCCGGTGGGTTTTGTCAATGCAGCGGAAAGCAAGGAGCTGCTGGCCTGCAAAGAATATCCCCATATCACCGCCCTGGGCCGTAAGGGAGGGAGTCCGGTGGCAGCGGCCATTGTTAATGCCCTGCTGCGACTGGCCATTAAGAATGATTAAAAAAAGACTTCGATCCGGCTATACCACCGGGGCCTGCGCCGCGGCAGCGGCCAAGGCGGCAACGCTCCTGGCCATGCGCGGTTCACCGGTAAAGGCCGTGGAGATACCCTTTCCGGACTCCAGCCGCCATTTTTTTACTGTGCATCGTTGCGCCTGGGAAACCTCGGCCCGGGGGGAGCGGTTTTCCATTGCCTCGGTGATCAAGGACGCGGGCGATGATCCCGATGTTACCAATGGCGCTGAAATCGTGGCCAGGGTCAGGATGGTTGACCGCTGTGATCAGGAGCCGGACTGCGTTGCCGGGCCGCTCGGGGATGTTCTTATCTGCCGGGGGCAGGGGGTCGGCATGGTCAGCAAGCCGGGCCTGGCAGTGGCGGTGGGAGAGCCGGCCATCAACCCGGTGCCGCGCCGGATGATCTGCGAGGCGGTGCTGGAGGGCCTGGCTGGAGATCAAAAAAATATTGTTGAGGTGACTATCTCCATTCGCAACGGCGAACAGCTGGCCCGGAAGACGTTGAACTACCGGCTTGGGATTATCGGCGGCCTGTCGGTCCTGGGCACCACCGGGATTGTCAGGCCGGTATCAGCCGAGGCCTGGACCGCCACCATCAAGGCCTCTCTGTCGGTCGCCCGCCAGGCGGGCTTAAACGAGGTGGTGCTCTCCACCGGCCGGACCTCGGAAAAGGGCGTGCAGGGCCTGCTCGATCTGCCGGAAGAGGCCTATGCGATGATGGGAGATTATCTTCATTTTTCCCTGCGGGCGGCGGCTGAGCAGGGGTTTGCCAGGATCCACCTGGCCGGGATGTGGGCAAAGATTATCAAGGCGGCCATGGAGATACCCCAGACCCATGTGCGCCACGGCGCCCTGGAAGCGGGGCAGGTCGCGGGTCTTCTTCAACATCTCGGGGCCGACCCGGCAACTCTCCAAAGGCTGGCCGGGGCGAACACCGCCCGGGAAATATATTGCCGGCTGGACGAGATGGGAGAACAAGACCTGGTCAGGGCCGTCTGCCGAAAGGCGGCGGAGTATGCGCAGAAAACAGCCCGGGTTCCGGTCTCGGTCTATCTGGTAAGCAGCAGCGGCAAGGTAGAGGAACATGTCTAAAATTATTGTGGCCGGTGTTTCCGCCTTCGGGATCGGCAAACAAGAACAGCGGCTTCTCTCCGGCTGTTGCTGCATTGTTGCTGCCGACAGATACCGGCCCCTGGCCCTGGAACTGACAGCGGAGGTGTTGCCCGTTGCGCCGCTCAAGCAGGCCCTGGCCGCCATTGAGGCCCGCCTTGGTTATGGCGATGTGGGGCTGCTGGCCAGCGGCGACCCGCTTTTTTTCGGCATCGGCAGGACCTTGATTGAGAAATTCGGCCCGGCCCGGGTTGTGGTCCTGCCGGCGCTTTCTTCCCTGCAACTGGCCTGCGCCCGTTTCAAGATCCCCTGGGACGACATAACGGTGATCAGCCTGCACGGCAGAAAATGTGAGCAGCTTTCCTCCCGGGTACTGCCCTGTCCCAAGGTGGCTGTTTTCACCGATGGTTTGTGTTCACCGGACAAGGTGGCCCGGTCGTTACAAAAATACCTGGAGCTGGTGGGGGCTGAAGAGGTTCTTGCCCAATGCCGCGTGTATGTGGCTGAAAATCTGGGCGGAAACGATGAGCGGCTGGTTGAGGGGACCATTGCCGAGATCGCGGCCATGGATTTTGCCGCGCTGAACATCATGATCCTCAGCCGGCCGGCCGCGGACCGCCGCAGCGTTAAGGTCTTGGGCCTGACCGAGTCGGAGATCAGCCACAGCCGTGGTTTGATCACCAAGGATGAGATCAGGGCGGTGACCCTTCATAAACTGGGCCTGCCGGTTGAAGGGGTTCTCTGGGATATCGGCGCTGGCAGCGGTTCGGTAAGTGTTGAAGCAGCCCGGATCTGTCCCGGACTTACTGTTTTCGCGGTGGAGAAGGAAGAAGAGCAACTGGCCAATATTCGCCGCAATATTGTTTCATTGGAGGCCTTCAACATCATACCGGTGCAGGGTGTGGCGCCTGAAGCCCTGGCCGGACTGTTGGCGCCGGACCGGGTATTTGTGGGCGGCAGTGGCGGCCGGCTGGCAACGATAATTGCCGTTGCCGCCGGCAGATTGAAAAAAGATGGCATAATCGTGGTCAACTGCGTGACCGCAAAAACCAGGGACCAGGCCCCGGAACTACTGGCCCGGCATGGCCTGGCGCTTGAGGTCTCACAGGTCTCGGTCAGCCGGCCGGCTGTGCGGGAAAAGACAAAACAGGTTGATTTCAACCCGATAACCGTGGTGACAGGAAAGAGATGAAAGGCAGATTTTACGTGGTCGGGGTAGGGCCCGGGGACCCGGAGTTGCTGACCCTTAAAGCGGCGCGCATTCTGCGGCAGGCCCCGGTATGGTTCGCGCCCAAGGGCAAGGAGTACGGGAGCAGCACCGCACTTACCATTCTGGAGGGTATTGTGTCCCGGGAGGACAAGGAAATCCTTGAACATTATTTTCCCATGAAAAAGGTCCGGAGGGGTGAGACCCCTGACCCGGAGGTCGAGGCCGCCTGGATAGAGGCGGCCACCGCGATTCTTGCCAGGATCGACGCGGGCATGGATGTTGTTTTTCCGACCCTGGGCGATCCGGCCATCTACAGTACCGGCTTTTATGTCTACGAGACCCTGCTCAGAATCGCACCGGACCTGGCAGTGGAAGTTATTTCCGGCGTCTCGTCCATCGGCGCCTCGGCAGCCGCGAGCGGCCGGCCCCTGTGTTTAGGGGATGACCGGATGGTGGTCATTCCCGCCACCTTTGAGAACGGGAAACTGAGAGAGATGCTGGTCAACTTTGATACAATCGTGCTGATGAAGGTTCACCGGGTAATGGATCGGATCGTGCCGCTGCTTGCCGAGCTTGACCTGCTGGACCAGGCGGTACTGGTTGAGCATTCCAGCCGGCGCAACCAGCGGATTATCCGGGATGTCACCGATTGTCCCGGAAAAGAGATCCATTATTTTTCCACGGTGATCGTAAGGAAGTCATGAGCCGAGAAAAAGAAAATAAAATATATTTTGTCGGGGCCGGTCCGGGCGATCCGGAACTGATTACGGTAAAGGGCCGGCGCCTGCTTGACCGGGCCGAGGTCATTATTTATACCGGCAGCCTGGTGCCGGCGGGTGTTATTCAGAACCCGGACGCTGAAATCCATAACTCGGCCGGCATGACCCTTGATGAGGTGATCGACATCATGCGAGAAGCCTGGCAGGCGGGTAAACGGGTGGTTCGGCTGCATACCGGTGATCCGTCCATCTTCGGCGCCATCGGCGAGCAGATGGCCCGGCTGGCGGCAGGCAACATTCCCTGGCAGGTGGTGCCCGGAGTCAGTTCGGTCACTGCCGTTGCGGCCGCGCTCTCCATTGAACTGACCCTGCCGGAGGTTTCCCAGACCGTGATTATCACCAGGCGGGCCGGCCGGACCCCGGTGCCGGGAAAAGAGAACCTTGCCGATCTTGCCGGTCACCAGGCGACCATGCTTATCCTGCTCAGTGCTGGCATGATCGATGCGGTGGTAACTGATTTATACCAGGGCGGCTACCCGGCCGGGACCCCGGTGGCTGTGGTTGAAAAGGCCAGCTGGCCGGAGGAACGGATTGTCAGGGGGACCCTGGAAACCATTGGCGGACTGGTGCGGCGGGCCGGGATCACCAAGACGGCGATCATTGTTGTGGGCGAGACCCTGACCAAGGGAACACCACCATCATTGTCCAAGCTTTACGACCGCGATTTCAGTCATGGCTGCCGCAAGGCATCCAGGGAAAAGTCACCTTGAAGGTCGGCATCCTGGCGATAACCGCGGGCGGCAAAAGGCTGGCCGGGCGACTGGCAACGGTGTTGGACAACGCCGCCGTGCTGGAGATCCGTTCCGGGGTCCGGGCCGCCTTTGCCGCCAACTGGGCGGATTATGACGGGTTTGTCTGCATTATGGCGGCCGGTATCGTGGTCAGGGGGATTGCGCCTCTGGTGCGGGACAAGGGAAGCGATCCCTGTGTGGTGGTGGTTGACGAGCAGGGCGAAAACGTGATCAGCCTGCTTTCCGGCCATCTGGGCGGCGGCAATGTCCTGGCCCGCGGGGTGGCCGGGCTGATCGGTGGCCGCCCGGTGATCACCACTGCCTCGGATGTGCTGGGACTGCCCCCCCTGGATCTCTGGGTCCGGGCCCAGAATCTCATTCCGGCCAGCCGGCCGGCCCTGACCGCGGCCAGTGCCAGACTGGTCAACAGCGGCACTCTGCGCCTCTATTCCGAGGTGGCTGTTGAATCCCTGCCGAATGGTATCCAAGCCGTTACCTCTGTGGCAGAGGCGGATCTTATCGTCTCGAACAGGATCGATCGAGCAAGCGATGGTTTGCTTCTGCACCCGCGCAACCTGGTGGTGGGGATCGGCTGCAACCGGGGAACCCCAAGCGCTGAGCTGGAGGAAGCTCTGCGGGAATTTTTAACCGTTGGGCCGTTTTCCGGATTGTCGGTGCGCAACCTTGCCTCCATTGATCTGAAGCAGGATGAAACCGGGCTGCTGGAAATGGCCCGGAAGAATGGCTGGGAGGTTGATTTTTTTACCAGGCAAGAGCTGAACAGTGTGGCCGGGATTACTCCTTCGGCCGTGGTCTATAAGGCCATTGGCGCCAGAGGGGTGGCTGAACCAGCGGCACTTTTAAGCGCGGCAACTGAAACCTTACTCATGGAGAAACAGAAATGGCCCAATGTCACCCTGGCCCTGGCCCTGGCAGACTTTACGTTGTCGGCACAGGTCCCGGCAGCCTGAAACATCTGACCCCGGCGGCCCGGGAAGCAATAGAAGGGGCGGATTGCATCATCGGCTACAAAACCTATCTTGAGCTGATCCCCGGGTTGCTGCAAGGCAAGGAGGTGGTTTCATCCGAGATGATGAAGGAGGTCGAGCGCTGCCGCAAGGCCTTGGAAATGGCGGCCAGCGGCCGCATCGTGGCCCTGGTATCGGGCGGCGATCCCGGTATTTACGCCATGGCCGGCCTGGTGTTCGAGATGGCGCAAGGGCGGAACATCGATGTTGCCATCAAGGTCATTCCCGGGATCGCCGCCCTGAACGGTTGCGCCGCGGCCCTGGGCGCGCCGCTCATGCATGACTTTGCCGCCATCAGTCTTTCGGATCTGCTCACCCCCTGGGAGATGATCGAAAAACGGTTGCAAGCCGCGGCTGCCGCTGATTTCGTGATAGTTCTTTACAACCCGAAGTCAAAACGGCGCACCGAACAGATCATCAAGGCCCGGGGAATAATCAGTTCCCAGCGGGACCCGCAGACCCCGGTGGGCATTGTCACCGCCGCCAGCCGGGAAAATGAACGAATTGAACTGACCACCCTTGAAAAGATGCTCGATTGTGAGATCACCATGCAGTCCACAATAATCATCGGCAACTCCAAGACCTTTGCGTGGCAGGGTTTTATGGTAACCCCCAGGGGCTATGCCGGCAAATATGCCCTGTAAATGGTAGAGATTTTTTTATCTTGAGCCGAGACTCAAACCGGATCGCAATCTCCAATTGACGATCCTGTCAACAGGTGGTATCTCTTTTCAACATCACCTTGTAACGCAAAAACAGTTACATCAAAGTTGAGGGCGTCGGCAATACCAGGGCCATGAAGATGAGAGAGGTCCTGGATTGAGTACCTCGATTCAATTTCATTCTTTTATATCCGGGTAAAACCATGTCCCCCCCCGATTTCACCAATCATGAACTGCAACTTGCCTCCGATTTTGTTCAGTTCACCGGCTGCAATATTTTTTTGACCGGCAAGGCCGGCACCGGCAAAACCACCTTTCTTCATAATCTTGAGAAGAACACGGCAAAGCGGATGATCGTCACCGCGCCAACCGGGGTTGCGGCCATCAATGCCGGCGGGGTAACGCTTCATTCTTTTTTTCAACTCCCCTTTGGACCATTTGTGCCGGGCAGTGAGGGCCATGAGCGTCATTCCCAGCGCCAGTTCCGGTTCAGCAAAGAAAAAAAACGGATTATCAAAAGCCTTGATCTGCTGGTGATTGATGAAATAAGTATGGTGCGGGCCGACCTGCTTGACGCGGTGGATGAGGTGCTGCGCCGCCATCGCCGCAACACGCTGCCCTTTGGTGGAGTGCAACTGCTGATGATCGGCGACCTGCATCAGCTTTCGCCGGTGGCGAAACGCGATGAGTGGCAACTTTTGCGGCAATATTATGACTCGGTTTATTTTTTCAGCAGCAAGGCCCTTGCCCGAACGGAAATGGAGACCATTGAGCTGCGGCATATTTATCGTCAGTCGGATTCCCGTTTTATTGAACTGTTGAACCAAGTCCGGGACAACCGGCTGGATGCCCCTGGTATTGAGGCGCTGAACCAGCGTTATCTGCCGGATTTTGCACCGGGTGCCGACCAGGGCTATATAACCCTGACCACCCATAATCGCAGCGCTGAAGCGATCAACCAGACCAGACTTGATGTCCTTCCGAAAAAAGAACATCTTTTTGATGCTGAAATATCCGGGGATTTTCCTGAACATATCTATCCGGCCCCGGCCACGCTGGTCCTCAAAGAGGGCGCCCAGGTGATGTTTGTCCGCAATGATCCCTCGGCGGAGAAGCTCTATTATAATGGTAAGATCGGCAAAATAACCAAAATATCGGGTAAAGACATATCCGTTATCTGTTCCGGTGAGAAACGGAAAATCAAAGTTGAGCCGGTGGTCTGGCAAAATATCAAATATACGGTGAACGAGGAAAACAAGGAAATTGAAGAGGAGGTAATCGGCGCCTTTGAGCAGTACCCCCTGAAACTCGCCTGGGCGATCACCATCCATAAAAGTCAGGGGTTGACCTTTGAAAAGGCCATCATTGATGCCAAGGCAGCCTTTGCCCATGGTCAGGTTTACGTGGCCTTGAGCCGCTGTAAAACCCTGGAGGGTATGGTGCTCAGTTCTCCCATTGCGGCACAGGGAGTGGAAACCGACGAAGCAGTGATGCACTTTGACCGGAACGTCTGTCAAAACCCGCCGTCCGCGAGCAGACTCCAGGCCGCCAAAATCAGTTACCAGCAGGAGATCCTGCTTGACTGCTTTGATTTTCAACGATTACGCAGCCGACTGACCTATCTTGTCCGGCTTATACTGGGTAACGCCGGGGTCATTCAGGTGTCTGGTCTTGCTGATCTGGATCAACTGCAAAAAATGGCTGCCAAGGATATTTTTACGGTCAGTGAGAATTTCAAGCGACAATTGGCCGCCATTTTTGCGAATGGCGGCCTGCCGGAATCAGATGCCGTTATTCTGGAGCGTATCAGCAAGGCATCAAAATGGTTTCAGGAGAAGTTTGCGATGATTTTTGACGAGTTGGTGCAAAAATTGCGCGTGGAAACAGATAACCGCGAACTCCGTAAGAAGATCGATAATGCCATTGATCAGCTCAAACAGGAAATCGCGGTGAAACTTGCCGGGATTTGCTGCTGTGAGAAGGGTTTTTCACCGTCAAGTTACCTGCGGGCTGTTTCAGCCGCGGAACTTGACTTTATACCTGGAAAAACGAAAAAGAACCGGGCCCCGGCCTACACGGAATCGGATATTGCCCACCCGGAGCTGTATCAGGCGCTCAAGGACTGGCGTGCCCGCCAGGCCGAAGAGCAGCAGATTGCCCGTTATCAGGTCCTGCATCAGCGGGTATTGGTCCAGGTTGTGGTATGCCTGCCGGACACTATTGCTGCTCTATTGACGATAAACGGGGTGGGCAAGAAAACAATTGAGAAATATGGCGCGGAACTTGTGGCCATGGTCTCGGCCTATCGGCAAAAAAAGGGAATCGAGCAGGTGGTGTTGCCGGAGCCCGAGGCAGTGCCGCAAGAGAGCACCCCGCCCCCCCAAGATGCCCCGCCTGCCGGCACCAGGGATATTAGTTTTGATATGTTTCGTAACGGATTGACGATTGCGCAGATTGCCAGGGAAAGAGGCCTGGTGCAATCCACCATCGAAGCCCATCTCTGCTTTTTTGTGGAAACCGGCCAACTGGATATCAACAAACTGCTGCCGCCTGAAAAACAGCAGGCCATTACGGAAAAACTTGATGCGCTGCAGAGTAATTCCCTCAGTGAGGTAAAAAAAGAACTGGGCCCTGACTACACCTACGGCCAGATCAAAATGGTGCTGGCCCTTCGGAATTATCTGGGGGAGGGCTGAGGATATCACCCTGTCTATTGCATCTTGGCCGCTATAAACGCTTCTGTATCGTTGAGCAGGTTTGCCACCAGGTTTTCCGGCACCATTACAGGCCATTCGCGCCTGCTGCAGGGCGGCCATCAGCCGGTTTTGCTCGCTGGGGGTCAAGGGGCGGCGTCTGGCAATTCCAGTCAGTATGTTATAACGAGCGAGGTGGGGTAAGACAGGAAGTTTGGTAAAAGTCAATGGCAGGCTTGACCCGACCCATGACCTAATATACGATGCTCCCATGCCGTAACAAACGAATCACCTGAATACAGGGGCGGGATCTATGTTTAAATCGAAGATGTTTCCTTGGCTTATCTGCCTTTTGTTATTGATAACAGGATGTGTCACCACCGGCAGGGTATCGGATACAACAGCTGAAAAAAAATCCAATACGGCCCTGCAAAAATCCAATACAGCCGGCCCGGCTAAACCGGCGGCCATAAAATTCAGTCATTGCAGGAATCCGCGAAGCTGTTTTTACCAGGCCCACATCAGTCGCGGATGGAACAACAGCGCCTTTAAGTACCTCTCTGTTGACGGCTTACGCTTCTCGCAGGCCATAATCATGAATTACGCCAAGGACCCGAAGAACAACTCCATCTTTTTTCTGAAACCGGGCGGCGGTCTCGGCATAGAACTCAATGAGCATTATGATATCGAGGTTGCCTTTTATCCGCCGGATGAAAAAGGGCATGAAGTTTTCAAGCAGTTCAAGATCTATATCCTGGACGGAAACGGGGAAATCGTCCAGACCGAAGAAGTGACCGGCAGAATGAAAAAATACAGAATCACCAGATAGCGCTCATCCCATGAAAAAGATAATTTTTCTGATCTCTTTTCTGGTCATCGCTCACATCCCCCTGGCCTGGGCCGACTCCCTCATCTCCATCACCTCCGATGATATTGTTTTAAACGAGCCTGAATTCACCAAGTTCATCGAACAGAAACTCCCTTTTCTCATGGAGCGGGTCGTCAACCTGGGAAAAGAGGCTGAGCCCCTGCACCTGAACGTGGATTTTCAGAATTTTGAAGAGTTGTGGCAGGCGGTCAACAGTTACTACTCTCTGAAAAAAGACCTGTTAACCAACATTGACGAGTATAAAACAGAGGCGGCGCAGGTAAGAGAAGAAATTTTCAAACAGAAAGAACTCGAAGATACCGCAGCCATCAAACTAATCTTAAATTATAAGTTTCTTAAAAAGAATATCGATTATTCAGTAAAAAATCTTGAGACCCTGGACAATGACTTCAGAATGATATTTTTCATACTCAAGAGCAAACAGATAACAGCGCCGGCCGGAGAGGTGAAAGACCTGCGCAGCTATCTCGCCTTCATGCTCAACACGCTGGACGAGCTGAGAACAAAAAAGATTACTTCCAGGGAGTATGACCAGGCCCTGAAAGCAAAGTCCAGGCAAGCGGCCCTTATTGATAACGGGGATGCCCTCTGCCGGGAGTTTCAGCGGCTGGCCCTGGAAATCACTGATAAGGGACAGTTGACAAAAGCAGTAAAAAGTTTCTGGGCAGGCGTTAACGATACCCTGGCCACTGTATACAATTACGAACTCTATGTTGTTGAAAACAAAAAAATAACCATTGGCAGCATCCTCAAAATAATTGCCCTTATATCGTTCCTGATCCTGCTCTACTTTCTGGTCAAAAGAGTTATCTATTCCCGTTTCAGCGAGGAGGAGAGCAAGGGATATGCCGCGTACATGTTGTCCAAGTACGGCGTTATCCTGGCGGTTATACTGATTGTCCTCTTTGGCCTCGGTCTTGACCTGGCAAAGGTCACCCTGCTTGTTTCAGCCGTATCAGTGGGCATCGGTTTCGGATTGCAGAAAATTTTCTCAAACCTGGTCTCCGGCGTTATCCTGTTGCTGGACAAGTCAATCAAGCTGGGCGATACCATCCAGATAGGCGATGTCTACGGCACGGTTACTTCAATGAACGCCAGGTTTGTCTCGCTTCTGACGCGGGACGGCAGGGAATATCTGATACCGAATGAAAGACTCATTATCGACCAGGTGGTTAACCTGACACATAGCTCCTCCCGTTTCCGGCTTGCCGTTCCGGTGGGCATTTCCTATGCAAGCGATCTGGAGCAGGCCATGCAACTGATGAAACAGGCAGTGGGCAACCTGCCCAGGGTTTTGGCCGATCCGGAACCGGAAAGCCGGGTCATCGGATTCGGGGACAGCAGCATTGATCTTGAACTGCGCATCTGGATCACTGATCCGGCAAAAGGCATTATCAACGTAAAAAGCAAGGTGTATCTCGCCATCTGGAATGTTTTCCAGCAGCACAACATCGTGATTCCCTATCCGCAGCGGGATGTCTACCTCAAGAGCATGCCGGATATTTCGGCAGCGGAAGAAAACGAACCTGGTTGAGGAGTTGGAACGGGAAGGGGTGCGCAACCGGTCTCCGGCGGCAATAACAGTCAGGCTTACAGTGAATCGGAATGGGCCAGCGTGGTGCTCCCAAGAACCAGCATGGCCGGGCCATATCTGCCCGGCCACGACGAAACAACCAAAGGACTCGCTCCGGCATGGCGGACACAGTACTTCGTGGCCACTTTCATATAACCAGGACCAGGATGGCAGTACTCCTGCTGGTCGTTATCTCCATCGGCTATTTCTTCGTAATCAACCAGAAGATTTTGTTGTCCTTACCCTATCCGGCCCATGTTGATGAATCGCACCGGCTGGAGCCGGCCCTCCATATACTGCAGACCGGGGACCTGAATCCGCATTATTTCCACAAACCCTCCCTGCCCATTTACATTACCGCGGCAGGCCTGGCCGCAGGTTTTATGAACGAGGCCAGGAAGGGCTCTATCCGCGAGACGAAAGAGATCGGTTCTGTCTCGTATCCCTTTTACAGTCATCCTGAAATTGTCCTTATAGCAAAACAGATCTTTGCCCTGAGCAGCGCCCTGGCCATACTTTTTGCAGGACTGGCAGCCTATAAGGCCTACCACTTTCGTTTGCTGCTGTTTATGCCCGCCCTGCTGATACCGTTTTCAGAGATCTATGTCCGTAGCTCCTATCTCTATATCAATGTAAACATTCTCGGCGCCTTTTTCATTGGTGTGCTGCTCTACTATCTTGCCGTGACCCTGAGAAACAAGGGGGTGGCGGCAAAGGCGGTTATTCCGGGAATACTCTGTGGTCTGGTGATTTCCGCAAAATACAACCTGCTGCCGATTTACCTGCCCTGCCTGGGGTCGATTCTGTTCTATGAAAAGAATAAATTTTTCAGCAGGGCGGTTGTTCTGGTGGTGGTATCGGTGTTGACGGTTGTGGTGCTGAACCCCTATTTCCTGCTTGATCTGCCGACATTTCTCAGCCATACGGCCTTCCAGGTAAACCATTACATGGTAAGGGGCCACAGAGGGTTTGAAGGGACCCCCGGGGCACCGCAATTCATCTATTATATGCAGAGTATTATCGATCAATTCGGCGTGAGCGCCTTTCTGTTTTCACTGGTCGGGATTGTTTATTCAGTCAGGATCAACTGGAAGGTCGGGGTTATCTTTCTTTCTTTCCCGCTGGGGATGCTCCTGCTGATGAGCGCCAGCAAGGTGAACTTTCTTCGCAACCTGACCGCCGTATATCTCCTGTGGCCGATATTCGTGGTCATGGGAATGTTGTATGGTCATAAGCTGCTGGCCGGTTTCTTGCGGCGGATTGATTATTTCAACACCAGGTCCGTGCAGGCCGGATATCTTTCCATGGCCCTGGTGGGCCTGCTCCTGGTGGTAACGCTTCCTTTCAATTCCCTGGCGGTTAATATGACCGTGCAGGGTGATTCAAGGTCAGCGGTGGTCCAGTGGATCAAGAAACACGTTGACCCGGGGGCGACCGTCATACTCCCCGACGTACTGGGCATGGACACCCGGCCCCTCAGAACCGCTTACAAGGTGGTCAGTCTGCGCGCAACGGACATTAATTCCAGCCTGCTGAAAAGCAAATTCTTTAAAAAGAACTGCTATATCTTGCTGCCCTCCTATGGTTTTGAGGAGAGATGGCCGCCGACCGGCAAGCAATTACGGGCCATCGAACAATTACGGAACGGTTCGAGTCGGTTGATTGGATCCGGGCGGACGGAACTGATCGGTGTTTTCGGAGCCAACGATATTCTGTTGAACTATTTCAAGCCGCTCAGGAGCGGTAATCCCAGGATTACCCTCTTGAGATCAGCGTCCCAGCCAACCAGCGGGGCCGGACCAGGTCGGCCGGCCGCAGCCGCAACAACGGAATGAAGGTCGCCACAACATTATGTCCTTGCCATGCCGGAGCGGCGACCTTCGACTTTCGTATAAAACAAAGCCAGGGAGCATACCCCCCTGGGTTAACGCTGGCCCGTCCTTGATTCGGTGCGCCTGGCATGCGGGGTTACCGCCTGTCCGACCGTTTTCAGAAAACTGCGATGCTGGCGCGTCCTGGCCGCGAATCGCCTGAAAACATAGACCTTGACAACGTCGGTGATAAAGGCCGAGACAATCGAGTAGGACCAGATCAGGGCTATCTCGGGCCAGGAAATAGGGGTCATCATCCCGAATCCATAGGCAGCGATCAAGGTGCCGACAAGCTTGGTCACTATCGCGGCCCAGATCATTACCGGAGCGGGAAAGGGCCGCCGCCAGAAATGGCCCTTGCTGCGGGCGACAAACAAGACCAGATGACCGGCCACGGCCATCTTCAGAAAGACATAGGTCTGGATCTGGGGCACGGTGAGATGGAGCCAGTCCATGGCCAGCAGCAACATTCCGAAACTGCCCAGCAGTCCGACAATGCCCATGGCAGTGGCCACGGTGATTACCTGGTGCATGTCCCAGCGGGTCGGCCTGGGATCAAGGCCGGTATTATCATAGGCAATGGCCATGATCGGGACATCGTTGAGAAAGGCCAGGAGGATGATCATGATGGCGGTGATCGGATAGAAATTGAAAAAGATCATGGCCAGCACCACGAAAAACATGATCCGGATGGTCTCGCAGATCCGGTAGATGGCGTAGCTGTTCATCCGTTCAAAGATCCGCCGCGCCTCCTCCACCGCCTTGATAATCACCGAAAGCCCCGGCGCCGTGAGCACCAGGTCAGCGGCGGCCCGGGCCGCATCAGTGGCCCCGGAGACCGCGATTCCCACATCCGCCTGCTTGAGGGCCGGGGCGTCGTTCACCCCGTCCCCGGTCATGCCCACAATATGGCCGCGGCCCTGCAGGGCCTTGATGATGGCGAACTTGTGTTCCGGAAAGACCTGGGCAAAGCCGTCCGCCGTCTCGATGATCTCCGGCGCATCCGCCCGCAACACCCCCTGGTCGTCGCCTTCACGCAGGAAGGCCTCCACCGGTTGGATATTGGCGCTCAGGCCGAGCTTGCCGGCTATCTGGCGGGCAATGGCCACGTTATCCCCGGTAACCATCTTGATGGCAATGCCGTGTTCCGCCGCCTGTTTAATCGTGTCGGCCGAATCGTCCCGGGGCGGATCGAACATCGGCAGGATGCCGGAAAAGTTCCAGGACTTACCATCGGTTGAAACGGCCACTCCCAGGGTCCGGTATCCCTGGTCGGCAAAATCTTCTATCAGCTTGTCGGCCTTTGCGGCACTGCCTTTATCAAGGCGGCACAGGGCGAGTATTACCTGGGGGGCACCCTTGGTCACCTTGATCCGTTGCCCGTCAGGCCCGGTTATCGCGGCCTCGGTCCGCTTGCTGACCGGGTCAAAGGGGACAAAATGGTCCTGGTTAAATCCGGCCAGGGCCTGCTTGTCGGCAAGGGCCTTGAGAATGGCTATATCAATGGCGTCGGCGTCTTCCTCCTTGGAGGCCAGGGCCGCATGGAGAATCAGTTCCCCGGGGTCCCGGGCCCCGAAGACCACCGGCTCGCCCAGGGTGAGCCGGTTCTTGGTAAGGGTCCCGGTTTTATCGGAACAGAGGATATCCATGCCAGCCATTTCCTCTATGGCCTCCAGCCGGGAGACAATGGCCTTCATCCTGGAAAGGGCCAGGGCCCCGACCGCCATGGTCACGGAAAGCACCGCGGGCATGGCCACCGGGATGGAGGCCACGGTAAGGATCAGGGCGAACTGGATCAGATCGAGCCAGGGGGAGCCCCGGTGCAACTGGAAGAGGATGAGCGTGGTCACCAGGACCAGGCAGAGGTAGATCAGGTAATCGCCGATGCTCAGGACCGCCTTCTGGAAATGGGAGACGGAATGGGCGGCCGAGACCAGTTCCGCGGTCTTGCCGAAATAGGTATCAGCCCCGGTGGCCGTAACCACGGCCACCATCTCGCCCTGCTTGATAATGGAGCCCGAGTAGGCGCCGGCACCGGTTTCCTTGATAACCGGCAGCGATTCCCCGGTCAGGGCCGACTGGTCGATGCTCAGGTAGTCACCATCGAGCAGAAGCACATCGGCCGGGACGATATCCCCCAGCCGGAGCCGGACAATGTCACCCGGCACCAGTTCGTTGGCATCTATTTTCCGCCAGTTGTCGTCCCGTAGGACCCTGGCCTTGAGGGCAAGTTTCTTTTTCAAGGCCTCGATGGCGTTGCCGGCCTTGTACTCCTGCCAGAAGCCCACCCCGGCGTTGAAAATAAGCAGGGCCATGATGATCGCAAAGTCGGACCAGTGCCGGACAACGGCCGACAGGATGGCGGCGACCTCTATCATCCAGGGGATCGGCCCCCAGTAATAGCTCAGAAACTTTAAAAGGGGGTTGACCTTTTCCTCGGTCAGGGCATTGGGACCGTAGTCGGCAAGCCGTTGGCCCGCCTCTTCGGCGGAGAGACCGCGGGGGCTGGTCTTGAGGCGGGCCAGAACAGATTCCACGGACTCTGCGGATTTTTGTTGGGACGCTGCTTGGCTTGTTTTATTCATGAACAGGGCCTCCTCTTTCGGGCTGCTGGTTTATTCCTTAATCCTGGTCGGCGCGGTGAAGATCACCTCAAGCCGTCACAGAATCAGGTATGTGGTCGCCACGGGCCACGGTGAACGGTTACGGGGCCGGAGTCTCGCAGGCTCGCTTTCCTGCTTTGTTATCGGCCTGTCCGCAGATAAGGTAAAATGAGAAGGCTGATTCCCCACGAGCTGTGATACTATTCACGCTCAACCGATAACGCAGTCACCATGCTGCAACGAAAGGAGAATCAGCCCATGTACAAGATAACTACAGGAATGGATCTTGGCGACAAAAAAACATCAAATCCACCTTCTTGATATCGAGGAGTTTTTTTGGTGAACGCTTACTAAAAAAGGACCTGGGAAGCTGCTCAGCCGGCAGTGGCGACCCTGTTCAACTCCCGCAGGGCGCCGACCGTTTGCTGATAATCAGCGCCGGCCGCAAGTTCCCTGGCAATGCTTTCCGCGGCCATGCCCACCACCTGGCCGAATTCCTCGCGGCCGAGCATTACCAGTTGATCATCGA
>JAKITW010000045.1 GCA_021647905.1 Desulfobacterales bacterium
GGCTGTTCATAAACAGGCTATCAAGCAGGAACTCGCTTCGCCGCAACGGCGATTCGGAACCCATAAGCATATCCTGCCGAAGTTGTTTCAAATTCCGCTTTTGCCGTCACGGCTGCGGCTCAGGGTCCGCTACACCGTTCGGTATAAGAAAAACCCCTTTCCCCGGACCCGCTCGGTGGTGGGCCGGAAGGTGGAAAAATGCCACCCCGACCAGAGCGTGGAGATGGTCCGGCGGATCGTCACCGGGTTCAAGAATCGCACCATGGACAAGGCCGAGTTCTGGATTGATTTCCGCGGCGACAAGGTGTTGATCCGCTACTTTCCGGTCTATGGCGACCAGGGCGAGTACCTGGGCGTGCTTGAGGTCACCCAGGCCATCGGCTGGATCCGCAGGATCAAGGGCCAGAAACGGCTCATGGATTGATTTTTTACTTACAAGAGATGAACTCGCAAAAGGCCTGAATTTACCGCCGAGAGCGCAGAGGATGCAGGGCTAATTATATGAAAGTCGTGCGCTTCGCAGCAACGGGGTGGTTCCTTAACCATCCGCGTGCATCCGTGTTCATCCCTGTAAAAAAAGTGTGCTGATAAACCGCTTGCCCGGCTATTCCGAATAATTGTATCGTTCGTGCGTCCGGCCCGATCCCCCTTGACAAACGGATAAATTCAATTATAGTTGCCCGGATTAAAGAAGTGTGCGGGCGGGTGTAGCTCAGCTGGTAGAGTACAAGCTTCCCAAGCTTGGGGTCGCGGGTTCGAGCCCCGTTGCCCGCTCCATATCTCTTGCGGGACTCGGCCGCTGGTACAGACCCTTGCCCGCGGCCTTATTCTTTAATGGGCCCTTGCCGACCGGCAGGGGCCGCGCGGTTCGGGCCGCCACGCGGTTGTGGAATTCGGGTGCAGGCACTGGTGGTATTGCCTGGGCGAAGGAGATGAAAAGTGGGCACCTGCCCGCTTTTTTTTATTTGCGAAGACGGCGATGGAAACAGAACAGCAGACAGCGGTGCATGACCGGGTGGCCGCCCTCGTGGCCCCGCTGGTTGCGGACCTGGGCCTGGAATTGTTCGAGATCCAGTTCCGCCGGGAGGGACACGGCTGGATCCTGCGGTTGATCATTGACAGCCAGGCCGGGGTCACGGTTGATAATTGCGCGCGGGTGAGCCGCGAGGCGGGCAACCTGCTGGAAATTGAGGATGTGATCGGCCATGCCTACCACCTGGAGGTTTCGTCGCCCGGCCTGGACCGGCCCCTGCGCAACGAACAGGATTTCCAGCGTTTCAGCGGCCGGTTGGCAAAAATAAAGACCTGCCGGCCCCTGGATGGCCGGCAGGTGTTCGTCGGCCGGCTGGGCCCGTTGCAGGATGGGGTTTTGACCTTGGCCTGCGAGCAGGGCGAGGTCCGGATCCCCATGGTGGAGATCGCCGGGGCCCGGCTGGAGATCGAGTTTTGATAACCTGTAACAGGACCAGGCCAACAACCGAATCCGGGGCGGAATCAGGCACTGGGAACGGTTGTGCGGCGCCGGGAAATCCGGCCCTGCAGGGCCGTCTGCATAATGCTATGTGGAGCGGAAGACGATGATATCGGACTTAAAAAGAATTATCGACCAGATCAGCAGGGATAAAGGGATCAACCGTGAACTGCTCGTAGAGGCGGTGGAGGAAGCGGTGCGGTCGGCAGCCAAGAAAAAACACGGCAGCCGGCGCGAACTCGAGGTTCGTTTTAACGAGGAACTGGGCGAAGTAGAGGTCTTTCAATTCCGGACCGTGGTGGAGGAGGTCGAGGACGAACAACTGGAAGTCTCCCTGGACGAGGCCCTGTTGCTGGACCCGGAGGTGAAACTGCACGACGAGTTGGGAACCAAGATGGACAACATCGCCGAACTGGGACGGATTGCGGCCCAGTCTGCCAAGCAGGTCATCATCCAGAAGATGAAGGACGCCGAGCAGGACGTGATCTACGAGATGTATCGGGATCGCAAGGGGGACATCATCAACGGCATTGTCCAGCGGTTCGAAAAAGGCAACATGATCGTTAACCTCGGCCGGACCGACGCCGTGATTCCCCAGACCGAACAGATTCCCAAGCGCTCTTATCGCCAGGGCGACCGGATCCGCGCCTATCTGCTGGACGTGCGCCAGAACCACCGTGACCACCAGTTGATCTTAAGCCGGGTGGACAACAATTTCCTGACCAAACTCTTTGAGATGGAGGTGCCGGAGGTTGCCGAGGGCATTGTCAAGATCCTCGGCGTGGCCCGGGAGCCCGGGTTCCGGGCGAAAATCGCCGTGGCCTCCAGTGAAAGCGACGTGGACCCGGTGGGCGCCTGCGTGGGCATGAAGGGCTCGCGGGTCCAGAACGTGGTCCAGGAGCTGCAAGGCGAGCGGATCGATATCGTTCCCTGGAATCCCGACCCGGCCAAATACGTTTCCAATGCCATGGCCCCGGCCCAGGTTTCCATGGTCCTGGTGGATGAGGACCGGAAGACCCTGGTGGTGGTGGTCCCTGATGACCAGCTTTCCCTGGCCATCGGCCGACAGGGACAGAATGTCCGCCTGGCCTCGAAGCTGATGGGATGGCGGATCGATGTCAAAAGCGAGCAGCGGTATGCCAAGCTGGCGGAAGAGGGGTATAAATCACTTGTTGCCATTGAGGGGCTTGATGAGGCCTTGGCCGACATCCTCTATGACCGGGGCGTGACCACGATCAAGGACCTGTTGGAGATGACCGCGGAAGAGTTGGCCGACCAGGCCGGGATCGAAGAAGAGCGGGCCGCCGAACTCCTGGCCGCGGCCCGGGTGGCAAAAGAGGAGCAGGACAAGGCAGAGGCTGAAGCTGAAGCTGAGGCTGAGGCTGAGCTGAGGCTGAGGCTGAGGCTGAGGCTGAGACCGATGATAAGGATAAGGACCCCGGAGAGCCGGTGGCGGCTGCGGACAGCGACGCAGAGGTAACAGGGTAGCTGAAACGGATGACGATACAGATACCGGCCGGCAAGGTTGACTCCTCTCGACGATTTCGAAAAAAACGACCATTCGGTCCGGTCCGGACCTGTCTCGGTTGTGGCCGGAAGATGGCCCGGGAGATGCTGGTACGTTTTGTGATAAAGAACGGCGAATTGGTCCCGGACCCTGTAAAAAGGGCGCCCGGACGCGGTGCATACTGCTGTGACAACCAACGCTGCAGACAACAGTTCCTTAGGGACAGAAGAAGACTGGCCAGAGCTTTTCGGGTAGAGTGCGGACAAGGCGGCGGCTTGAGAATCAGGAGTGGAGCATGAGCAAGATCAGGGTTTATGAGTTGGCCAAAGAAGCAGGAATGGCGAGCAAGGCTTTGGCGGATAAGCTTATCGATCTGGGATACGATATAAAGGGGCACAGTTCCACGGTGACCGAGGAGGTGGCGGATGATATTCGCAAGTCGGTTCTCGGGATCACCAAGGTGGAGATCGTGGAAAAACGGATCAGCGTAACCGGCGGCCGCACCGTGATCCGGAGAAGGGCTGAGACCGTGCGCCGCCGGGTGCCGGCGCCGGCGCCCGAGCCCGGGCCGGAAGCCGGCGAGGCGGAGGTTGAGCCAGAGGCGCTGTCCACCGGACCGCAGGCTGCCGAGACCGCGGCCGCCCCCGAGGCCCCGGAACCAGCGGCGACGATAACGGAAGCAGAACCGGCAACAGCGGCCGCTCCGCGGGCCGATGCGGGGTTGGAGGAAACAAAAGTGCCGGTTCCGGCCCAGGCTGAACCGGTTGAGACTCCTGTTGAAGAAGGTGCGCCCGAGGTCGCGGCCGAGGCAAGCGAGCCCGAAGCGGAAAAGCCCGTACTCAAAAAAATAGTCCCTGCCAAGTCCCGCAAGGGGTTGGCCAAGGTAATCAAGAGGGCCGCGATCCAACTCCCGGTGGAAGAGTCCAGACCGGCCAGAGCGGCCAGGCCGGCCAAGGGACCCCGGGCAAAAGGCGCCCCGGCCGGGCCGGTGGAACCCGCGCTGCAGAAAAACGGCTTCCGCCAGGGCCCGGCCCCCGGAACCCGCGGCAAGAAAAAAGGCAAGCGGTTGGTTCAGATCAGGCCCGAGCCCGGGCTCAAGGGCCGCAAGGGCGCGGGGCTCGGCGGCCGGCGCCGGGGCCGGGGCTTTAATGCCTATGGCGGCGAGGACATGGGCCGGCTGCCGGGCAAGAAACGGGGCAAGAAAAAGGCCCGGGAAGAGGCGGCGGTAGCCGAGAGCAAGGCCATTAAACGGAGAATCAAGGTCTTTGAGACCATCTCGGTTGGTGATCTCGCCCACCGGATGGGGATCAAGGTCAATCAGGTGATTGTCAAGTTAATGGGGCTCGGGGTGATGGCCACCATGAACCAGGCCCTGGATGTGGACACCGCCACCCTGGTGGCGGCTGACTTCGGCTATGAGGTCGAGCAGGTGGTCACCGAGGAGATCCATATCCTCAACCTCGAAGAACGGGAAGCCGGCGGCGAGGAACAGCCCCGGCCGCCGGTGGTTACGGTCATGGGCCATGTCGACCATGGCAAGACCTCCATTCTTGATGCCATCCGCAAGACCGATGTGGCAGTTGGCGAGGCCGGCGGCATCACCCAGCATATCGGGGCCTATTACGTGCGCTCCGGGGTCGGCGACGTGGTCTTTCTCGACACCCCGGGTCATGAGGCCTTTACCGAGATGCGTTCCCGCGGCGCCCAGGTCACCGACGTGGTCGTCCTGGTGGTGGCGGCCGACGACGGGGTCATGGACCAGACCAGGGAGGCGATCAATCATGCCCAGGCCGCCGGAGTGCCCATCGTGGTGGCGGTGAACAAGATCGATAAGGCCAATGCCGATCCGGCCCGGGTAAAAAGGGAACTGGCCGAACTGGACCTGGTCCCTGAAGAATGGGGCGGCGAGGTTATCTACTGCGAGACCTCGGCCAAACAGAATGTCGGCATCCAGGAACTGCTGGAAAATATTCTCCTTCAGTCCGAGGTGCTCGAACTGAAGGCAGACCCCAAACGCAAGGCGCGCGGCCGGGTTATCGAGGCCCAGCTCCACAAGGGCCGGGGACCGGTGGCCACGGTCCTGGTTCAGGAAGGAACCCTGCACCCCGGCGATCCTGTTGTGGTCGGCCTTTATTCCGGCCGGGTCCGGGCCCTGATCAACGACAAGGGCGAAACAGTGCCCGAGGCCGGTCCCTCCATGCCGGTGGAGGTGCAGGGACTCGCCGGCGTGCCCCGGGCCGGTGATGACTTTCTGGTGGTCACTGATGATAAGATGGCCAAGAGTGTCAGTGCCTCCCGGCAGCTCAAGGCCCGGGAAACAGAGCTGGCCTCGACCAACAAGATCTCCCTGGACAAGCTGTTCGAAAAGATGCAGCAGGGAGATGTCAAGGAGTTGCGGGTGGTGCTCCGCGCCGATGTCCAGGGCACCCTGGAGGCATTCGGCAAGGCCATGGAAAAACTGAGTACCGATGCGATCAAGGTGGTGCCCCTGCACGAGGGCACCGGCACCATCTCCGAATCGGACGTGCTGCTGGCCTCGGCCTCGGAGGCGATCATCATCGGCTTCAATGTCCGGCCCAATGCCAAGGTCAAGGCCCTGGCCGAACAGGAAAAGGTCGATATCCGCTTCTACGACGTGATCTACCATGCCCTGGACGATATCCGCAAGGCCATGACCGGCATGCTCGAACCGACCTTTAAGGAAAAGGTCATCGGCTCCGCCGAGGTGCGGGAGGTCTTTCATGCCCCCAAGGTCGGCGCCATTGCCGGCTGTTACGTGGTGGACGGCAGGATCGAACGTAATGCCGCAGTGCGGGTGCTGCGGGACGGGGTGGTGATCTACACCGGCAGGATCAGTTCGCTGCGACGGTTCAAGGACGATGCCCGCGAGGTGCTCACCGGCTATGAGTGCGGAATCTGCGTGGAGAATTTTAACGATATCAAGGTCGGCGATGTGCTGGAGGCCTTTGTGATGGAAGAGGTCGCCTCCACCCTGTAGGGGCCCGTCGATTTCCCATCAGAGTTGTATCCATAATAATGAGCTGGAACCCGAAAACCGATCTTTTCCCGGCCGCCCGGCCGGGCCACGGCAAACGTCCCCAGCGGGTGGCGGATGTCATCCAGCGGGAGATCAGCGCATTGCTGGTCACCCGGACAAGGGACCCGCGCCTGGCCCCGGTGTCCATTGTCTCGGTGGTAATGACCAGGGACCTGAAAAGGGCCCGGATCAATTACAGTGTTTTCGGCGATGCGGAACAGGCTGAAAAGGCGGCTGCCGGCCTGGCCGGCGCCAAGGGCTTCATTCGCAGCCATCTGGCCAGGACACTGGCCCTCCGGACCACCCCGGACCTGCAGTTCCACCGTGATCTTTCCCTGGTTCACCAGCAGAAAATGGAGAAACTCCTTAAGGAGCTTGCCACTGATGACGATACAGCCGAATGAGACAGTAGGCCGGATTGCCGACGAGTTGCGGGACAAGCGGAACATCCTCCTGGCCACCCATATTTTTCCGGACGGCGATGCATTGGGCTCCCAGTTGGCCCTGGGCGCTATCCTCGAGTCCCTGGGCAAAAAACCATATTACTACAGCGAGGAACGGGTCTCGCATATCTACGACTTCATGCCCGGCTGTGAGCAGTTGGACAACCGGCTGCCGGACCCGGCCCGGTTCGATGCGGCCGTGGTCCTGGACTGCGGCGATCGTTTCCGGCTCGGCCGGCGGATGGATGAACTGCTGACCATCCATCCCTTTATCGTGATCGATCACCATGCCGGGCACAAGGAATTCGGTGACCTCCGTTGGGTTGATCCGGCCCGCTCCTCCACCGGCGAGATGGTCTACGAACTGGCAACAACACTGAGCGGGTCGATTTCCCCGCAGGCGGCATTCTGTCTGCTCACCGCCATTGTCTCGGACACCGGTTCCTTTAAATATGAATCAACCACGGCCAATACCTTCCGGGTGGCCGGGGCGTTGGTGGACAAGGGGGGCCGGCCCTCCGAGGTGGCCGGCAAGCTGTTCAACAACTTCACCCCGGGCCGGCTGCGGCTGCTGGAAAAGGTTCTCAAGACCCTGGAGCTGCATGACAACGACCGGATCGCCCTGATCACCGTTACCAGCGAGATGTTGGCGGCAACCGGCACGACCCGGGACGATACCGAGGATTTTATCAACTATCCCCGCTCGTTGAATACGGTAAAGGCGGCAGCCTTCTTCAAGGAGGCCGGCGACGGCTGGGTCGGGGTCAGCCTGCGGGCCAAGGGTGAATGTGACGTGGCCCGGATCGCCGGCATCTTCGGCGGCGGCGGCCATCGCAATGCCGCTGGTTTCCGGCTCCAGGGGACCACCCTGGCGGCGGTTCGCGCCGACCTGCTCCGCGAGTTGCAAGCCGCCCTGGCATCGAGTTGAAGAATAGGGTCGATGTTGAATTCCATGGAAACGGGTGCGCCGCGGGGCCCGGCAACGACCGACGGCGGTGCTGCCGCGGAAAAACCGATCACCGCCGGGGTATTCCTGGTGGACAAGCCGGTGGGCCCGACCTCGTTCGCCATGGTCCGGCTGGTGCGGCGGGCCCTGGGGATCAAAAAGGTCGGCCACGCCGGCACCCTGGACCCCTTTGCCTCGGGGCTCCTGGTGATCTGCGCCGGCCGGCCGGCAACCCGGCTGATCTCCTGTTTCATGGAAGGGGACAAGGAGTATGCGGCCACCATGCGGCTGGGGGTGGAGACCGATACCCAGGATTGCGAAGGCCGGGTGGTCAACCAACGGCCGGTACCGGACCTGACCCTGGCGGCAATGCATCGCTGTCTTGCCGGGTTTATCGGTGAGCAACTGCAGGAGCCGCCCTGTTTTTCGGCCTTGAAATATAAGGGCAAACCCCTGTATTATTATGCCCGCAAAGGAATCGAGGTAAAAAAAGAGGCCCGCCGGATCGAGATCAAGGCCCTGGACTGTCTGGGCCTTGATAAGGACACCCTGGCCGTGCGGGTGGTCTGCAGCAAGGGGACCTATATCAGGACCCTGGCCGCGGACATCGGCGCGGCCCTGGGCTGCGGCGCCCACCTGGTTGCCCTGCGGCGGTTGCGGAGCGGCCCTTTTTCAGTGACCGCGGCCCTGGACGGCGCGGTGCTGGACAACAGGATCGCGGCGCAACAGGCATTGGCCCGGCACCTGCTCACCGTTGACCAGGTTACCGAGCTGTTAAAATAAAACAAAAAAACACCCGGCCAGGCGGCAACCGGTCATTTCTGCGGGCAGGGGTGAAACCGAAACAAAGACCATTTCAAGAGGATCATACTTTTTTCAAGGAGGTTGTACCGTGACCCTGCAAGCTGAAAAGAAACAGGAAATTATTGAAAAATTCAAAACACACCCCACTGATACCGGTTCTTCCGAGGTACAGATCGCGCTGCTCAGCAACCGGATCAGCTACCTCACCGAGCATTTCAAGGTGCACAAGAAGGACCATCATTCCCGGCGGGGTCTGCTCAAGCTGGTCGGCCAGCGACGCCGGCTGCTCAACTATCTGAAAAAGAACGATATCGCCAAATACCGGGCCCTGATTCAGGAGCTTGGTATCCGTAAATAAAGTTGTCGGCCCGGTGAAGAAGAGGCCCCCGCCTGAGATGATCTGGCGCGCGGATAATCTTTTTTTGCCGGGCATTATCTTTTATTCCCGCTCCACCCGGGGCGGGAAAAATGCGGTGGCTCCCCGGCAACGGTTCGCGGAATCACTGGCAAGACTCTCATCTCTCACCGTTTCACCGGGGCTTGGTCAACAGGCCCGGCCCGAGCCCCGGTGAAACAGTGAGATCTGGGTTCTTGCCGGCAGCGGACCGGCCGGGTAGCGGCCACCCCTTCACAAGGAGAACCCGATGTATAAAAAAATCGAAGTAGAAATCGGCGACCGCACCCTGAGCGTTGAGACCGGCCGGATGGCCAAGCAGGCCAACGGTTCGGTCCTGGTCACCTACGGCGATACCGTGGTGCTGGTCACCGCCACCGCGGCCAAGGCCCCCAAACCTGATATGGGCTTTCTGCCCCTGACCATCGAGTACCAGGAGCGCCTCTATGCGGTGGGCCGGATCCCGGGCAGTTTCTTCCGCCGCGAGATCGGCCGGCCCAGCGAAAAAGAAACCCTTACCTGCCGCCTGATCGACCGGCCCCTGCGGCCCCTGTTCGTTGACGGCTATATGACCGAGACCCAGGTGATCGGCACCGTGCTGTCCGCGGACCAGCAGAACGATCCCGACATCCTGACGCAACTGGGCGCCTCCTGCGCCCTGACCATCTCGGACATCCCTTTTCTCGGCCCCATCGCCGGGGTGCGGGTGGGTTATATCAACGGTGAATACGTGGTCAACCCCACCAGGAGCCAGTTGCTCGACTCCCGGATGAACCTGATCGTCTCCGGTACCCGTGAAGCAGTGGTGATGGTGGAAGGCGGGGCCGACAGCCTGTCCGAGGAGGTGGTGCTGGAAGGCATCTTCTTCGGCCACCAGGCCCTGCAACCGCTGCTTGATCTCCAGGAAGAGATGCGGGCCGCGGTCGGCGTGCCCAAGCGGGCGGTTCCCCGGATCGAGGTCGATCTTGAGCTGAAAAAACGGGTCGAGGCCCTGGCCGGGCCGGAGATGCTCGCGGTGATCACCACCTCGGACAAGATGGAACGGGGCCGCCGCTCCGATGAGCTGAAGGAAAAGGTCATCGCCCAGTTGGTCGAGCAAGACGATGCTGCCGATCCCCGGGCAATATCCGGTTTTATCAGCGAGCTGAAGAAAACCATGATGCGCGAGCGGATCGTCAAGCAAAAGACCCGGATCGACGGCCGTGATTTTGACGCTGTCCGGGCCATCACCTGCGAGGTGGGCTGCATGCCCCGGACCCATGGTTCGGCCCTGTTCACCCGCGGCGAGACCCAGGCCATCGTCACCGCCACCCTGGGCAGCGAACGGGACCGGCAGCGGATCGAGACCTTGAACGGCGAAGAGTTCAAAAGGTTCATGCTCCACTACAACTTCCCGCCCTACTGCGTGGGCGAGGTCCGCTTCCTGCGCGGTCCCAGCCGGCGGGATATCGGCCACGGCGCCCTGGCCGAGCGGTCCTTTGCCGCGGTGTTGCCCGAGGTTGAGGATTTCCCCTACACCATCCGGGTGGCCTCCGAGGTTCTGGAGTCCAACGGTTCCTCGTCCATGGCCACGGTCTGCGGGGCCAGCCTGGCCTTGATGGACGGCGGGGTGCCGATCAGCAACCCGGTCTCCGGGATAGCCATGGGTCTGATCAAGGAAGATGATGAAGTGATCATCCTCTCGGACATCCTGGGCGACGAGGATCATTTGGGCGACATGGATTTCAAGGTGGTGGGAACCGCCGAAGGCATCACCTCGCTGCAGATGGATATCAAGATCGCCGGGGTGGACAAGGCGATCATGGGCCGGGCCCTGGCCCAGGCCAGGACCGGCCGGCTGCACATCCTGGAAAAGATGCTGGAGGCGATTGGTGCGCCGCGTGACAACGTGGCCGAGTTTGCCCCCAAATTCTTCACCATCAAGATCAATCCGGACAAGATCCGGGACATCATCGGCCCGGGCGGCAAGATGATCAAGGCCCTGTCCCTGGAGTACGAAGCCAAGATCGAGGTGGATGATTCCGGCGCGGTCAACATCTTCACCCCCAACGGGGTGGTGGCCCAGCAGCTCATCGAGCGGATCGAGTCCCTGACCAAGGAGGCCGAGGTCGGCCGGATCTACGACGGCCTGGTCAAGACGATCAAGGATTTCGGCGCCTTTGTCGAGATCCTGCCCGGCACCGACGGGCTGGTCCACATCTCCGAGCTGGCCGAAGGACGGGTCAACAAGGTCACCGACGTGGTCAAGGAAGGAGACCGGTTGGAGGTCAAGGTCCTGGAGATCGACCAGCGCGGCAAGATCCGTCTGAGCCGTAAGGCGGTTCTGGCGGGAAAAAAATAATCTTATGTACCGTAAGACCGTTCTTGACCATGGTCTCCGGATCATCAGCGAACGCCTGCCGCATTCGCGGCTGGCGTCGCTGGGGATCTGGGTCGATGTCGGGTCCCGTGACGAACACGACCTGAACAACGGCACGGCCCATTTTATCGAGCACATGCTTTTTAAGGGCACCGGCCGCCGGAGCGGTGAGCAGATCGCCCGGGAACTGGATGTGCTGGGCGGCGCGGCCAACGCCTTTACCTCCCGCGACACCACCTGTTACTATGCCACGGTCCTGGATCGTCACCTGCCCGTGTTGATCGATCTGCTGGCCGACATCTTTTTCAACTCCTGTTTCGCCCAGCAGGAGGTTGCCAGGGAGCAACAGGTAATCCTCCAGGAGATCAGCATGGTGGAGGATATGCCCGAGGACCAGGTCCACGATCTGTTCACCTCCCTGCTCTGGGGCCGGCACCCCCTGGCCAACACCGTACTCGGCGGCCGGGAGGTGGTGGCGGCCATGGACTCCAAGAAACTGATCGACTATTTCCGTAAATTCTACACCCCCGGCCGGATCATTATTGCCGCGGCCGGCAACATTGACCATGACGACCTGGTCGCCTGCTGGTCCAAGGCGGCCGGGAGAGGCCTTCCGGCCCCTGATGCCGGCGAGGAGGAGCAGCGCCACCAACCGACGCTGCTCGAACCCCGGCGCGCGGTTTTTAACAAACCCCTGGAGCAGGTGCATCTGCTGCTCGGCACCTGCGGCCTGTCCGCCCGTGATCCGGAGCGGTACGGGTTCCTGCTCTTGAACGTGCTCCTGGGCGGCAACATGAGTTCCCGGCTCTTTCAGGAACTGCGGGAAAAGCATGGCCTGGCCTATTCCATCTATTCCTATGTGTCCAGCTATCTCGATTGCGGCAATATCGGTGTCTACCTCGGGGTGGATCAAGGGTCGGTGAACGAGTCGCTGTCCCGGGCCATTGCCGAGATCAACCGGCTCAAGCAGGAAACAGTACCTGACCCGGAACTGACCAATGCCAAGGAGTATGTCAAGGCCGGCCTCTACCTGGCGGCCGAGAGCATGGAGGCGATCATGATGCGCATCGCCCGCAACGAACTGGTCCATGACCGCTATGTCCCGTTTGCCGAGGTGGCCGCGGCCATTGACCGGGTAACGGCCGAGGATATCGGCCGGCTGGCGGAACGGGTCTTTGCCAGCGATATGACCATGGCGGCCCTGGGTCCCTTGAATTCGAGCGATGTGGACTGGGCCCTGCTGACGCATTAATGAGGGTTGAGTGCTGAGGGTCGAGCAATGAGCAACAAGTGCTGAGTGATGTAGTGATGAGGGTTGCGAAAGAAGGGGAAAATTCATGGAGAGGGTGACTGTCTACTTCCGCTGGCTCGACCCGGACCGGGTCCGGGACCTGGACCCGCCGGCCTATCATTCCGAACTGGCCTCGGGCATGGACGTGGCCGCCGCGATTAGCGCCCCGGTCACCATCGCTGCGGGCGAGATCCGGATGCTCCCCACCGGTTTTGCAATGGCCATTCCCCCGGGCCATGAGATCCAGGTCCGGCCGCGCAGCGGCCTGGCCGTCAGGCACGGGATCACCATTGTCAACAGCCCCGGAACCATTGACGCCGATTACCGCGGCGAGGTGAAGATCGGCCTGATCAACCTGGGCCCAAAGGAGTTCACCATCAACCGCGGCGACCGGATTGCCCAACTGGTGCTGGCCCCGGTCAGCCGGGCAATAATCACCGTGGTCAGCGACTTGAGCGAGACCGCCCGCCAGGCCGGCGGCTTCGGCCATACGGGAATCTGATGCAATTCTGTGTTCTCGGCAGCGGCAGCAAGGGCAATGCCACCTATGTGGCCAGCGGCACCACCTCGCTGCTCATCGATGGTGGCTTCTCCGGTCTGGAGATAAGGAAACGGCTCGCGGTCATTGGCATTGATATATCCTCGCTCACCGCCATCCTGGTCACCCACGAACATAGCGATCATATCCGGGGGGTGGGCGTGCTCTCCCGCCAGGGCAGGCTGCCGGTCTATGCCAACCCGGCCACCCACACGGCCGCCGGACCAACCTTAAAGAAACTCTTTGCCCGGCGCGAATTCGAAACCGGCACCTCCTTTGTGATCAACGATTTTGAGATCCATCCATTTTCCGTTTCCCACGACACCGCCGATCCGGTCGGCTTCGTGCTCAGGAACGGCCGGGCCTCGCTGGGACTCTGCACCGACACCGGCATGGTCTCCCGGCTGATGCACCACCGGTTGGCCCATTGCAACGGACTGGTACTGGAAAGCAACCACGATCCGGTCCTGCTTAAAAACGGTACCTATCCCCCTTACCTGAAACAACGGATCCGCGGCAACAAGGGCCACCTGGCCAACCGGGATTCGGCCCGTTTTCTGCTGGCGCTCTGGCACCAGGGGCTGGAGCATGTGGTGCTCGCCCATTTGAGCGATGCCAACAACCGGCCCGAGCTGGCCTACCAGGAGGCGCTCCTGGTGCTTACCACCCTGGCCGAGAATGGCGAGCGGCAGCCGGTCCTTTCCCTGGGCCGCCAGGACCGGGTCGGCGAACTGGTGACCCTGGCCGGCGCTTGAGCCTGCCCGGGCCTACTTCTGCTTTCCATGATAAGGTCGGGTCCATATCTTGAATTCACTCGAGTCCACGGGATAACCAGTTGATTCATTCCAGCAATCAGGGGGAACCATGATGACCGCTCTGACCAGGCCCGCTACTGTGGGGAACTTCAGCCGCGGGCTGCTCCATCCCTTTCGCGCCTTTGGTTTCATCCGCCGGCAGCCGCGTCTCTATCCCTATGTGGTTATTCCCTTTGCCATCAACCTGGCGGTGTTCAGCCTGGCCGTTTTTCTGGGGCTCCGTTTTTTCAACCAGCTGGCGCTTGACTTCATTCCCCTGGGCGATGCCTGGTACTGGATCTTTCTCCACTACGCCACCTGGGTGGTGGCCGTGCTCCTGACCATGGTCCTGGTCTTTTTTTCCTTTACCGCGATCGGCAGCCTGATCGCCTCGCCCTTTAACGATATCCTGTCCGAGCGCACCGAGGAGATCTTAAGCGGGGTGCGCAACGAGGAACCCTTTGTCTTCAAGGTCTTTCTCCAGGACCTGAAACGGACCCTGTTCGACGAGGGCAAAAAGATTCTTCTTTTTGTGCTGGGCATGATTTTTCTGCTGGGGCTCAATCTGCTGCCCGGCATCGGCTCGGCATTGTACGCCGTGCTCTCGGTGCTCTGGACCATTTTTTTCCTGGTGGTGGAATACACCGGCTATATCTTCGGCCGCAAGCACCTGGGCTTCAAGGATCAACGCCGGTTCATCCTGGCCCACAAGCTGCTGCTGCTCGGCTTTGGCAGCGGCCTGCTCGCCATCCTGGCCATCCCCTTTCTGCAGTTCTGCGCCATCCCCCTGGGGGTGGTGGGGGCCACCAGGCTATATTTTGAAACGCAGCAGCCGATGCCGGAAATACCACCGGCCTGAACCGGGCCGGGGCCCCTGCTTTCTTATTCCGTTTTTTGGTGATATGATGACCAGAAAACGGACAGCCCTTGCCGGTCAACGGTTAAGCCGAGCATGTACCCACAAAAAAACAAAAAATGTTAAATATAATCCAACTGATAGCAGAACGAAAGATCAGTGCGGCGATCAGCGAGGGACAGCTGAACAACTCGACCCTGCACGGCAAGCCGCTGCCGGTTGAAAACAATCAACTGGTGCCGCCGGATCTGCGCATGGCCTACAAGATCCTCAAAAATGCCGGATATGTGCCGCCGGAGGTGGAGGCCCGCAAGGAGATCTTTCAGCTCCGTGAGTTGATTGCCCGCACCAGCGACGAACATACCCGTCTCCAGCAGTTGAAAAAACTGGAGGTGCTGGTGTTCAAGCTCAATTCCATGCGCAGCCGGCCGGCAAACCTGGAGGCCCAGGAGCAGTACTTTCCCAAGGTGGTGGACCGGATCACCGTGAGAACCCCGTAGCGGTCAGAGGGTCCTCTTCCCCTGACCTGTCTCCTGGCTATAAAAAATCATGGCCCCGGCAACTCCATTGGATATCGTCCGTCAAACCCCGAAGAGCAACTGCGGCCAATGCGGTTATCCCACCTGCCTGGCCTTTGGCGCGGCAGTGGTGGCAACCGGCATCGATCCGGGCCGCTGCCCCTATCTTGACCACAGCGGGTTGGACCTGGCCCCGGCCGCGGCCGGCTCAATGACGGAGATTGCCCGGGAACGGGACCTGGCCCTGGTCGCGCATCTGAAGACCAAGCTCGCCGGCCGGGATTTCAGCGGTACGGCCGAGCCCCTGGGGGCCCGCTGGTCCGCGGCGGCGGCCGCTCTCCCGACATGACCTGGGTCGGCCTGGAGAGTCTGCCCAACAGTATTTCCAAGGTCAAGGTGTTGTTCGACCACCGGGTGCTGGATATTCTTGATATCGAGTCGCTGATATTTGTTGCCGAGCGAATGGCGGCGCTCATTGAAACCGTTTGAACGGTTGAACGGTTGAATCCGAAACAAAAAGATGTATCTCTATGATGTATCTCTATGATGTATCTCTATAAGGAGTAAGATTATGACCAACAAGGAAAAACCGGACCCGGAACGGATGGCGGTGCTGCGGTCCCTGCCCATTGAGATCAAGGAACGGATCACTGGCGAGGAGGCCCATGCCTTTCTCCATAAACAGGAATTGCCCGAGTCCCTGCTGGAGAAGCTCAAGGATTATCTGGTCGATGACCAGGAGTGACCCGGTAAGCGGCTTGAAAAACGTTCAAGCTGTTTGAACCGTTTGAGCCGTTGATAGCGTAAGCCCCTTCAGCCAGTTTCAATAATGATGAACTCGTAACAACCCAAAAGGCTTCAAATGCCACCCAATAAAACCAACAAGTTGCAACATGACGCCCGTTGCTCTGCCGATCCATTGCCAGACCGGCAATTCTTTGCCACCTGCGCCAGGGGGCTGGAATCCCTGGTGGCCGACGAGCTGCGCGGGCTGGGTGGTTCCGGAGTCGCTGAAACCAGGGCCGGGGTCGCCTTTCATGGCGATATCCGGGTGGCCCTCAAGGCCTGCCTCTGGTCGCGGATGGCCAGCCGGATTCTCATGCCGATTGCCGGGTTCGACGCTGCTTCCCAGGAGCAACTCTATGCCGGGGTCCGCACCGTGGAGTGGGCCGAGCACCTGACTTCCGACAGTACCCTGGCGATAACCGCCCACTGTTCCCAGTCCCGGATCAACCATTCCCATTTTGCCGCCCTCAAGGTCAAGGACGCGATTGTCGACCAGCTCCGGGAGCGATACTCCAGCCGTCCCTCGGTGGCCGTGATTCGGCCCGATCTGGTGATTAACCTGCATCTGCATTGCGACCGGGCCATCATCAGCATTGATTTCTCCGGAGAGAGTCTGCACCGGCGCGGCTATCGCCGGCAAGGAATGGCCGCGCCGCTCAAGGAGAACCTGGCCGCCGCCATCCTGGTCCGCTCGGGCTGGCCGGCCATTGCCCGGGCCGGCGGTCCGCTGATCGACCCGATGTGCGGTTCCGGCACCCTGCCCATCGAGGCGGCGCTTATTGCCGGGGACATCGCCCCGGGTCTGTGTAGAGATTATTTCGGTTTCTCCGGCTGGCTGCGGCACCGGTCAGACCTGTGGCAGGAGTTGCTGGCCGCGGCCCGGGCCCGGCAGAAACAGGGGCTCACCCGGATACCGCCCATTGTCGGCCTTGATCAGGACAAAAAAAGTATCCACGCGGCCTGGGACAACGCGGCCGCGGCCGGGCTTACTGAAAAGATTCACTTCGAACGGCGGCAGTTGACCGCGGCCGGCCCATTCCCCGGGGCTTTCAAAAAAGCCGGTCTGGTGGTGGTCAATCCGCCCTATGGCGAACGGCTGGGCGAGATCGAGGAGTTGCGGCCGCTGTACGGTGGGATCGGCGCCTGGCTCAAGGAGCATTACCAGGGCTGGCAGGCGGCCCTGATTACCTCCAACCCGGAGCTGGGCCAGGAGCTGCGGCTCAAGGCCCACCGGATCCATACCCTGTACAATGGGGCGCTGAAATGCAAACTGCTCCACTTTACCCTGGACCCGGAAAAATACCGGCGCGGCCAGGCCCCGGCCGTACCGACCGTTCTTTCCCCGGGCGGGGAGATGCTGGCCAACCGGTTGCGCAAGAACCTGCGCACCATCGGCAACTGGGCCCGGCAGCAGCAGACGGACTGCTATCGGCTCTATGATTGCGACCTGCCCGAATACCCGGTATCGGTTGATGTCTATGGGGACTGGGTGCAGGTCCTGGCTGATTCACCCTCCAAGAGACTTGCCGCCGACAAGGCGGGACAGCGCCGCAAGGAGGTCCTGGCTGCCGTGGCAAAGGTGCTGGAGGTATCGCTGGAGCGGATTTTTTATACCATCCGTTGCCAGGCCGGATCCAGCGCCGGCCAGCTCCTGGAAAAGATCGATGCCAGCCAGCAGGTGCAGGAGGCGGGCTGTCGCTTTGTCGTCAAGGTGACCGGTTCCCGGATCCGCGGCCTGGACCTGGATTATCGGTCGATCCGGAAGCTGGTTCGGAAGATGGCTGCCGGAAAGAGTTTTTTAAATCTTTTTTCCCGTACCGGCACGATAACCGTGGCCGCGGCATTAGGCGGGGCAAGTTCCACCGTTTCGGTGACCGGCTCTTCCGCCGAGATGGCCTGGATCCGGCGGAATCTGGACCTGAACAATGTGAACGGTCCCGGGCATCAACTCGTCCAGGCCGACGGTTTTTCCTGGCTTGAAGGCGCGAAAGGTAAATTCGAGTTCATCTTCCTTGACCTGCCCGCCAGGATTCATTCCCGGAAAAAGAGTGGAAAAAACCTTGACCCGCAGCGCGATCATGGCCGATTGATCCGAGGCGCAACCAGGCTGCTCGCCCCGGGCGGCACTCTCCTGTTCGCCACCCGTCATCCCGGTTTTGTCATCGACCGGACCGGGCTTTCCGGCCTGCATGTGCGGGATATTTCCGGCCGGACCATTGCCAGGGATTTCGGCCGCTCGCCCGCTATCCATTCCTGCTGGGAGATCAGGGGGTGACTTGAGAAGAGAATGAAAAACCGCGGTGTCAATCGTCCGATGTTTATTTTAAGCTGAGACAGGAGAAAGATATGAACCAGAAAATGAAAGGCGCCCTGCTCTCCGGCCTGGTCTTCCCCGGTCTCGGGCAGATATTCCTGGGCCGCAAGCTGCTCGGCGTCGCCTTGATCGGGTTGACCGCGGCCGGGATAGCCGGGATTGTGGCCGGGCTGATGCAGAGACTGCCGCTGATCATTGATCTGCTCCAGAAGGAGCTGCAACAGGGAACCCTGGACAGCGCCCGGATCCTGGCTATCAGCAACCAGGCGGCCGCCAGCGGCACCACCGCCCTGGAAAACATCGGCATGATCCTGCTGGTTTCCTGCTGGGCCGCCTCCATTGTCCATGCCCTTGTTGCCGGTACTCGCCGGACTGGTGATCATTCCGGTCCCGGTTCTCCTCCCCTGCCCTGACCAAACTATCCGACCGGATAGGGTGTTTTATTCTGCCAGGCGCCTTTTTATAAGCAATGGACTTTTCCGGCAGGATCGGCTAGGGTTGCCAGTCCCGCCGGCTTGGGGACTGTTTTTTTTTAAAAAAAACGTTGCGCTCTTGGCAGCTTCGGAGTCCCGCCGGTTCGCTTACCTGCCTGAGAAATTATTTTTAAGCGTTGGTCAAGGAAGATCGAGTAACCCATGGAAAAAACCATTGCAGTGCTGGAAGGTGACGGCATCGGCCCGGAGATCGTCCGGCAAGGGATCAAGGCGTTGCAGGCCGTGGCCCGGAAATATAATCATAGCTTTACCCTGGAATACGCCCCCTTCGGCGCGGCCGCCTATTTTTCCGAGGGCTCGCCCTTTCCGGACAAGACCAAGGAGGTGTGCGACCGGGCCGATGTGATCATCAAGGGCCCAGTGGGGCTGGCAGTGGAGGAGATGGCCACCATCCCCCTGGAGATGCGGCCCGAACTGGGCGCCATCCTGCCCTTGCGGAAACGCTACGACACCTATGCCAACTTCCGGCCGGTGCGGCTGCCCAGGTCCCTGGCCTCTTTTTCGCCGCTGCGTCCCGAGATTATCGGCAACGGCATTGATATCCTGATGATCCGGGAACTGGTGGGCGGCATCTATTTCGGGGCCAAGACCGAGGGCTCGGCCACTGATCAGCGCTTTGCCTCGGACGAGTGCATCTACACCGACGAGCAGGTGCGGCGGATCGCCCATGTGGCCTTTATCGAGGCCCGCCGCCGCCGGGCGGTGATGACCAATATCCATAAGTCCAACGTGCTGGCCACCTCCCGTTTCTGGAACCATGTGGTGGCGGAAGTGGCCAGGGAGTATCCGGAGGTGGAATGCCGCTCGGTGCTGGTGGACAATGCCGCCTACCAGCTGGTCAAGGACCCGGGCCGGTTCAACGGGGTCATGCTCCTGGAGAACATGCAGGGCGACATCCTCACCGACCAGGCCGGCGGGATCCTCGGTTCCCTGGGGCTGATGCCCTCGGCCTGCATCGGCCCGCAAAAGAGCTATGTGGAGGCGGCCCATGGTTCGGCCCCGGATATTGCCGGCACCAACAGGGCAAACCCCTATTCGCTGATCGGCAGCGTGGCCCTGATGCTGAAGCGCTGCCTCGACCTGCCCCAGGAGGCCGAGGATATCTGGAACGGTCTGTTCGGGGTGTTTGCGCGGGGCTACACCACCGGCGAACTGGTGGGCCCGGATACCGATCCGACCACTATTCTGTCCACCAGCGGTTTCGGCGACCTGGTGGTGGAGATCATTGAAAAGGGCTGAGCAAAAGTAATTCCAGCTAAAGCGCCGGGCCGGAACAGCAGCGGATTTTTGAACGTCATTATCGCGGCAAGGAGGTTCGCCCGGACACCAGGGGCAGCGGGCTCGGGCTCCATGGTTCGAAAAAAACTGGCCCAGGCCATGGGAGGGGACATCAGGGTGCAGAGCAGGCAAGGGATCGGGACCAGGTTTCAGGGCCGGTTCCCGGTGCAGGAGCGGGAGTGAGGATTATCAGTAAGCGTTCACCAGCACCTCATCTTCGCCCATTCTGGCCTGCTCGAATAGCACCAGTATGCTTCGCAGTCCCGAATGAACGAATCTAAGCCACTGGTAAACGCTTACGGGCATGAGTTTACCGTAAATCCGTACCCCCGGTGAACGGTTACGATTATCAGTCCTCAAGGCGGTAGCCGACCCCGCGGACGGTTTCGATTTTCCGGCCGGTATCCCCCAGCTTCTTGCGCAGGCTGAAGACCTGGACATCCATGGCCCGGGGGGTGATGAGGTAGTCATAGCCGCGGACCGCGTCGATTATCTGCTGCCGGGTAAAGACCCAGCCCGCCCGCTTGGCCAGCAGCCGCAGGATCGCGAACTCGGTGGGGGTGAGATTTATCCGCCGGCCGGCCAGGGTGACCTCGTGCCGGCCCGGATCGATTCTCAGGTCGTGGATGGTGATCACCTCGTTGCCCTGTTCCGCCAGGGCCGAGGCCGACTCGGCCCGGCGCCGGAGAACGGACTTGATCCTGGAGATCAGGATCTTGGGACTGAAGGGTTTGGTAACATAATCATCAGCCCCGAGATCAAGTCCGGTGATCACGTCCCTCTCCTCCCCCTTGGCGGTCAGCATGATGATCGGCGTTTTGGCGAGCCGGCTGTCGCTGCGCAGGGTCCGGCACACCTCCAGGCCGTCCATGCCGGGCAGCATGATATCGATGATGATCAGGTCTGTCCGGCGCTCCCGGACCAGTTCCAGGGCCTGTTCGCCGCTCTCGGCGCATTCCACCCCGAATCCCGACTTGATCAGGTTATAGCTCACCAGCTGCTGGATATCTTCATCGTCTTCAACAATGAGGATGGTCTTCTTGGCCATGGGGTTACTCGCGTGGTTGTCAAGGGGTAAGCGATCACAGGCCTGGAGTTTACCGGATTGCCGGCGCCTTACCCTGTGATTGGTTACGTCAAGGGTCCGGTTGATCTATCTTATTACGAACGATCCTTCCCCGCAGCATATAAATTATCTCCCCGCGGACAGACGGGTCCGGGCAGCGCTGCCACCAGGAGGATAGGAGCCGGAAAACATAGATCGAGCGGAACCGGTGCGGTTGGGGCCGCCGGGAAGAGGCAGGGGGCATCAGCCGAACCGGCCGGTAATGTAATCCTCGGTTAGCTGGTGGCGCGGGTTGGTGAAGATCTCCTTGGTCTTGCCCACCTCGATCAGGTCGCCCAGGTGGAAATAGGCGGTCCGTTGTGAAACCCGGGCGGCCTGCTGCATGGAATGGGTGACAATGGCAATGGTGTACTGCTTGCGCAGCTCATCGATCAGCTCCTCGATCTTGGCGGTGGCGATCGGGTCCAGGGCGGAACAGGGCTCGTCCATCAGGATCACCTCCGGGCTCACCGCAATGGTCCGGGCAATGCAGAGCCGCTGTTGCTGGCCCCCGGAAAGGCTGGTGCCGGGTTGATCGAGCCGGTCCTTGACCTCCTCCCACAGGCCCGCCTTTTTCAGGGAGCGTTCGACTATTTCGTCCTGCTCGACCTTGTTCTGCACCAGGCCATGGATCCGCGGCCCGTAGGCAATATTGTCGTAGATCGACTTGGGAAAGGGGTTCGGCTTCTGGAACACCATGCCCACCTGGGCCCGGAGCGGTACCACATCGATTTTCTTGTCATAGATATTGGTCTGGTCAAGGAATATTTCGCCGAAGACCCGGCAGGTGTCAATGGTGTCGTTCATCCGGTTCAGGCAGCGCAGAAAGGTTGACTTGCCGCAGCCCGAGGGACCGATCATCGCAATGACCTCGTTGCGGCCGATATCAATGGAGATATCGTGAATGGCGCGTTTATCGCCATAATAGACATCAACCTTGCGGCAACGCATCCGGGGATTTTCTGAGCTGATCTCACCCACGGTGGTACGCTGGTCGCGCTCGACCTTTTCGATTTTCTTAAAATTGATGCCCTGGTCCGTCATGATCTCCTGCCGGGTGTCTGTTGACATTTGGAAAGTCGTCACCAAGAACTGTTTTGTACACCACTGGTAAACGCTTACGCTTCTTCCAATTACCTGAATCCGTTCTCGAACACTCACGGATTCAGGAATTATAAAAAAACCTCGCGGGCCGGGCCGGCAAACCGGTCGACCCGCGAGGGAGGGGTTGTTCCGGATTATTCCATGGTAAAGGTGCGCAGTTTTTTTGCATCAAGGCGAAACTTGGCCCGCTCATCGGCCGGCATCGGGATCAGTCCCTTGTCCGCGAGATAACCCTCGTCGCCCCAGGCCTTTTCACTGGTGAACTCGTCCAGATATTCGGTCAGGCCAGGAATTACGCCGACATGGGCCTTTTTGACATAAAAGAAGAGCGGCCGGGAGATCGGATAGCTACCATCGGCAATGGCCTCAAAGGTCGGCTCAACACCGTCGATAAAGGAACCCTGGAGTTTGTCGGTGTTCTGGTCCAGAAAACTGAAGCCGAAGATGCCCACCGCGGCCGGGTTTACCTCAAGCTTCTGCACGATCAGGTTGTCGTTCTCGCCGGCCTCGATAAAGGCGCCGTCCTCGCGCATGGTATGGGCAATGGTTTTGAATTTCTTTTTATCTGTTTTCCGCATCGCCTTGAGCCAGCCGAATTTTTTGGCGCCGCCCTCCATGGCCAGCTCGACAAAGGCGTCCCTGGTTCCCGAGGTGGGCGGCGGACCGAGGACCTCGATCCTGGTATCCGGCAGGGTGGGGTCGATATCATGCCAGGTTTTATAAGGGTTGGGGATCAGTTTTTCCGCGCCGGACGGATCCGGCACATCCTTGGCCAGGGCCATGAAGAGTTCCTTTCTGGTGAGCTTCATCGGGGCGACCTCCTTGGATGAGGCCAGGACAATGCCGTCATAACCGATCTTTATTTCAACGATGTCCTTGACCCCGTTGGCCTTGCACCGCTTGATCTCGGACTTCTTGATCCGGCGGGAGGCATTGGTGATGTCGGGATTCCTGACGCCGACCCCGGCGCAGAACAGTTTCAGGCCGCCGCCCGAGCCGGTGGACTCGATCTTCGGGGTCTTGAACCGGGTGGTCTTGCCGAACTGTTCGGCCACCACCGTGGCAAAGGGGTAAACCGTGGACGAGCCGACTATGCTGACATAGTCCCGGGCATCCGCCTGCTGGGCCCCGATCATGGCGGTGACGACCACCGCGCTGGTGACAATGGCTTTTTTCAAAAACATCTGCTTCCTCCTTTTTTGGTGAGCGCTGCTTTATGCCGCGTATAATGTGTGTCTACTGGACGGAAATAATGTCAGCGTCACTATAGAGGTGTTTTGTTAAAGGCTGATTAAGGAAATATTACAAGACCGTTTGCATATAAACGTTGGGTGCTGCCGGGTGCCACGAGCAAGGCAACCGCACCAAAAATCCAACAATTTTGTGCCATTATCGTATAAGAAGCTTTACAACTTACGTAAACATTCAGTAAACCCCCTCCTATCGGGAAAGGGGTCTTCTTCTACCAACGGCCGCTCCATTGAGAAGGGCCGGCTGTTCATAAACAGGCTATCAAGCAGGAACTCGCTTCGCCGCAACGGCG